>CAZEFQ010000151.1:0-7233 GCA_964511505.1 uncultured Rhizobium sp. | reverse complement strand
GCACGCTTGTAGTGGGTAGTAACAACGAACCCCTCAAAATCACAGGTGTCATCCGCGATATACCCGAACAGTCCCAGTTCCATTTCAGCTTTATTCGCCCACTCCGCGAATCATGGACCTTTGATAACCCCAGCGACAACGACTGGCTGAGCAGCAACTATTATACCTATATCCTTGTTCAACCCGGCACCACGCGAGCCGAAGTCCAGAAGGATGTAGACGCAGTCGTCAACCTCCATATCGGCCAGGCCCTCCAGGAATTGGTCCACACGTCTGTCGCTGACCTAAATAAAGCGGGTAATCATTTCCGGTACCAGATCTTCCCCCTAACCGACGTGCACCTCCATTCCAATAAGTCTTATGAGCTCGAAGTCAATGGCAATATCCAGTTCGTATACATCTTCTCCATCATCGCCGCGCTCATTCTCCTGATCGCCTGCGTCAATTTCATGAACCTCAGCACCGCCCGCTCCGCCAACCGCGCCAGGGAAGTGGGCATCCGCAAGGTTGCCGGCTCGACAAAGGGACACCTCATTCTCCAGTTCCTCACCGAGTCCATCCTGCTCAGCCTCATCTCGCTCGTCCTCGCCCTTTGCATCGCTGTCCTGCTGCTGCCGGTGTTTAATCAGCTTGCCGGCAAGTCGCTCCATTCCGACGTGCTCTTCAGCGGCCGGTTCCTGCTTATCCTCATCGGCCTGGTGCTGCTGGTGGGCTGTCTCGCTGGCAGCTACCCCGCTTTCTACCTTTCCTCCTTTCAGCCCATTCATGTCCTCAAGGGCAAGATGGCCGCAGGCTTCAGGAGCAGCTGGCTCGGCAGCAGCCTGGTGGTCTTTCAATTTTTTATTTCCATTGGCCTCATCGTCAGCACCCTCGTCATCTATCGCCAGCTCCACTATATCCGAAATAAGGAAGTCGGCTTTAACCGGGATCAGGTACTCGTCATCCATGACACATGGTCGCTCGGCCGGGATGGCATGACCAATCTTCGCAATAACCTGCTCGCCCTTGCCGGGGTCACCGACGCAACCGTCACCGGCGACGTCCCCACCGTCGGTGGCGACCAATACCGTCAGCCTGGCTGGTTCCGGGATGCCTCGTTCGACGCCAGGAAGGCGATCTTCATGACCACGCTCCGTGTCGACGACCATTATATTCCCACCCTTGGCATGCAGATCGTCAAAGGCCGCAACTTCGACCTCGCGCAATTTCCTACCGACTCCACCGCCGTCATCCTCAATGAAGCCGCCGTAGCGATGCTTGGCGCGAACGATCCGCTCAATCTGCTCCTCTACAATCGGGCGGATGAGCTCAAGCCCGATCAACTGGATCACTTCAAGCCGCTCACCTTTCATGTCGTCGGCGTCGTAAAGGATTTCAACTATAACTCCATGCATGATAAGATACACCCCCTTGTCATGATGGTCAATATGTTTGACTGGGGCAGCATGGCCGTCCGCTTCCACACGAATGATGTATCCTCTCTCGTCCGGCAGGTGGAAACTAAATTCCATGCCGCTAAGCCAGGACTGCCCTTCAGCCACACCTTCATGGATAACGACTTTGATAAATTGTATCACGCCGAGCAGCAGACCGGCCGGGTATTCATCACCTTCGCCGTCTTCGCCATCCTCATTGCCTGCCTCGGTCTCTTCGGCCTCGTTACCTATGCCGCCGAACAACGTACCAAGGAGATCGGAGTCCGCAAGGTCCTCGGCGCCAGCGTGAGTGGTATCGTCGGCCTCCTCAGCAGGGATTTCACAATGCTTGTCGGGATCGCTGCGCTCATCGCCTTCCCCGTCGCGTGGTGGGCCATGTACAAATGGCTCGAAACGTTTGCCTATCGTACGGAGATCAGTTGGTGGATATTCGTCGTGGCCGGCGCCGGCGCCCTCGCCATTGCCCTGTTGACGGTCAGTATTCAGACCATCCGCGCGGCCCTCGCTAACCCCATAACATCCCTCCGCAGCGAATGATCAGCTAATTATTGTCGGGTCCTGAACGCAAACCAATTGGTTATATTCTTTCCAACTCTTTCCCAATGGTTCTAAATTACTGATTAGAATATACTTAATTGCGTCTTTCCTGGAAAGAAAAATATGCCAAAAATGTCTTTATAATAAAGACAGCATAAGGAAATGAATTAAAATCCTATTTTCAATCTGATGGAAAACTATGCCGTCATACTACTCATTATGGCCGTTATGATCAGCGTTTCCGGCCTGGCAGATAAGCTGAAGCTGACCGCGCCCGTACTGCTGCTGATCGCCGGGATGGGCATCGGATTTGTACCTTCCATGCCGGCTATTGAATTGAACCCGGATATCATCATGCTACTCTTCCTGCCGCCCCTGCTTTACGATGCCGCCTTCAATATCTCATTCAAAGATTTCAGGACAAATATCAATACCATCGGTACCCTGGCCATCGGCCTGGTGTTCCTTTCAACCCTCGGTATTGCCGTCCTGGCCTATTACCTGATACCCGGCATGAGCTGGCCGCTGGCCTTTTTGCTGGGCGCTATTCTTTCCTCCACGGATGCCGTGGCAGCTATCGGGATCACCAAAGGATTGAAGCTCTCGCACAGGACTATTGCCATAATTGAAGGTGAAAGCCTGGTCAACGACGCTTCGGCCCTGGTGGCCTACCGGTTTGCCGTAGCCGCCGTTACCGGAGTGGCCTTTATCTGGTGGAAGGCTTCATTGCAATTCCTTCTTGTTCTGGGCGGCGGCTTTTTCGTCGGTTGGCTGCTGGCAAGAGCATTGGCTTTCGCACTGCGCTATTTCCGAAAGAACGATTTGGTGGTGATCAGTCTCATGTTGCTGATGCCTTTTGTCACCTATCTTATTTCAGAATATTTTAAAGTTTCCGGCGTCATCGCTGTGGTGATCCTGGGATTGAGCATGGCCAGGTTGAGCCGGGAGAAATTTCCTGACAATCTTAAAGAACAGTCCCGGAATTTCTGGACCGTCATTATTTTTCTGCTCAACGGATTGATCTTTCTGCTGATCGGATTTCAATTCCCGATCGTTTTAAGAAAGATGCCTCAGATACAGGTATGGACCTATGCCGGCTATGCGGCAATCATTGTGCTGGTCGCGCTCGGCATCCGGATGGTCAGGGTATATCTTCAGCAGTTCAACCTGCAAAGGGCTTTTCAGGGCAAGCGCCGTATCAGTGAAGAAGCCTTGTTCGATTCCAAATCGAGCTTCATCATCAGCTGGGCCGGCATGCGGGGCATCGTTTCGTTAGCGATCGCCCTTGGTCTGCCAACAACGCTTGACAACGGAGATCCTTTTCCCATGCGAAATGAGATCATCTTCCTGTCTATTGCGGTTGTATTGCTTTCCCTGTTAGGGCAGGGACTTACCCTGCCCTGGGTGGTCAGGAAGTTGACCCGATAGCCGCAGCGTGGCAGCCGTCTCCATTAAATACTATTCAAAAAAGAACTTAAAGATTGTTCAGTTTGTATGCCCAACTTTTTCCTGATCCGGTAACGACTTACTTCTGCTCCCCGGATGGAGATATTAAGCAACTGGGCTATTTCTTTTGTAGACAAGCTAAGTTTAAGGTAGGCACACACTTTAAGGTCAGAATTGGTAAGCTCCGGGTATTTCTTTTTGATCTTTTTCAGGAAATCGTCATTCAGTTCATCAAAGTGTATGGCAAACATCTCCCAGTTTGAATTGCTTTTTTCCGATTCTTTAAGCAGAGACGCAATACGCTTAATGTCCCCATTATCAGCGGGAGTGTTATGTATCCGTCCTACTTCTTCTTTTATCTTTGCGAGCGTATCCGCGTTTTCAACCAGGTGCATACTGACATTTGCCAGTTCTTTTTTCTTGAGAAGTACTTCCTGCGCCAGTTTTTCATTTTGCAGTTTAATAATCTCTTTTTCGCTTTTTTCCAGCTCTAACTGATGTATATATTTCAAACGGGTCTGCTCTTCCTGGAATTTCTGGTGCTGGAGTTGCATTTTCCTTTTTACCCTTCTGTGTATCAGGAAAATGAATAATAAGACAATAAAAAAGTAAAGGACAATTGCCCATATGGTTTTGTACCAGGGCGGACTTATGATGAAATGATAGCTGACTACAGCCGATTCATTTTTGAGGTTATCCCGCGCTTTTATTTTAAAGACATAATGGCCATCGGGCAGATTGGTATAATCTTTTTCGGTTTTATTGCTCCAGGCAGACCATTCATTATCGTATCCATCCAACGCATAGCTGTATTCGATACTTTTTTGCAGCCCGTAAGCCGGCGAGCTATATTCAAAATGGAAGGAATTAAACCCGGAGAAGAGTTTCAGGGGCTTATTTTTATCGGGATTTTCTGTGGTATTATGTTGATAACCTCCGAAAATCACGCTGTCCTTTTTACCGGTTATTTTAACCGTTCCGATGAGCGCGGTTATTTTAGCATGAGTTGCAGCATATTTTTGAAAGTTTAAGTGAATAACGCCTTCTTCAGAACCGATAAAAACATTCTCTTTATTGTAAGGATATATATTTTCGAAACCTGATAAAATTTGCCCTGTTATCTCCGGAAAGTAGGTAATCACCGGCTTGCCGGATCCGTCGTTTAATGAAGGCGACACAACGCCTATCTTCTTCCCGCTGCAAAACCAGATATTATTATCGGGATCTTCTGTTAAATACCGCACTTCCATATCTCCGAAAATGGGTGATAATAATTTTGACGGCTCAAACCTGTTTGCAACGGCATTATACTCGTAAATACCACGAACCGTTGCAAAGACGATCCGGTTTCTTATTTTGAAAACATAATTATTCAGGGTGGCCGGCAGTCCTTGCTGTTCAGTAAAAAGCTGGCTGGTGTATTTCTTCTTATCAGGGGAAAATCTCATCCGGTAAACACCACGGTAAGGATGGGATGCCCAAACATCTCCGTTGTTATCCATCACCATATACCGGTAAGAATCCTGCAAGCCGTCTGCCAGGCCTTTATCATAAAATTTACCGTCATCATATTGCAATAGCTTGATTCCGGTATAAGTGCCTACGAGAATGTTCCGTGCCGGATATACGGAAGAAGCAGGAAGAAAGAGCCAGGAACCTGTACCCTGCGACAGCGGTTTGGCTTCATTATTTTCTATGATATAACTTCCATTATGGTGCGCAAGCAACAGTTGCTTATTAACCTCATCCAGTTGCCAGGCCTCGCCGTTGGTGGTGTTTTTAACTAAGGAAAAATTGCCTTTCAAATCGCTTAAATCGCTATCGGCAGCGGGTATGGGTAAGGCATATACGCCATTGGTGGTTGACAGATACAGGCAGTGATCGAAAATCCTGGTTGAATAGCCTGCAACTACATTGGCTTTATCCGGCGCGATATATTTAATGGGCGAATTGTAGTTTGCACAGCTGATACCATTTCCCAGGCCCATCCATAAATTATGGTATTTATCTATGTATGCGCTTAAGGCGTTGTTATTTTGCAGGCCCTCATTGGTGGAGAATCTTTGCAAAATATTAAATGAACGGTTGAATATAATATATCCCTGTGATGCGGTGCCAATTGCAAATTCAGACTTATTAATTTGAATTGCAACGTTAATAAACAGATTATTATACAGTGTCACCGATATTTTCGAAATAGAATCATTCTCCAAAATAAACAACCCCGCCGTTTTTGTCACGATCAAGTCTTTGTTGTTTTCTATTGAAAAAATATTGGCAATAAGAATTCCCGCCAATGCCTTGCTGTTCTTTAAAGGCAACCAGCTTTTTTGATGAAATTTTAGCAATCCGGTAGACCCGTCCAGGGCATAGACCGTTTCTCCTGCCTCTCCAATAAAATCCCACTGGGCGTGGGGAATATGGGGTTCTATGATATTATTGCTGTATTCAAATATCCTGTCAGTCGTCCGAAAAAAAACAGCATCGTTGCTGATGGTTATTTGCCACACATCGGCAAAACTCCTATACTGTGCCGGGATCTTATCTTTAAGGGATGTAAAAGTCAGTATTCCGTTTTCACCCGGGTAAAAATACCCGATCTCGTCCTGCCCGCCTACATATATCCGGTCGTTGGCATCGATGGCCAGCGACCGTACGATCGTCTTATTAGGTAAGGGATAATTCCTCCAAAAATTCCCGTCAAAAGTTAACAGACCCTCATTATTGGCAAAATACATTATGCCCCTGCTGTCCTGGGCAATCTCCCAGGTCTGGGCTCCGCCCCGAAAATCCGTCTTGGCATAATTGGTAATTAAAGGCAGGGCGATCGCTGTGTTTTGAGAAATCGCTGCTTCGGGTATTAAAAAGCAAAAACCAATAAGCCATTGAATAAAATATTTAAAATATAACTGCACTGGCATTTTGGTTGATGAAGTAGTATTAAAGTAGGCTAATATCCATAAAATTAACATTTTGCAGGTAATTGACGTAGTATTGAAGTAGTAAGTTTTAACATTTCACTGTATTACAGACTAAATTTACCTACTCACTAATTGCTATCATTCGATTTAAACCAAAGCTATGCGTATGAAAAAGATGTTATGCAGGTCATCCTGCTTCTTTCTGCTTTTATTTAGTCTTCATCCGGCTTTTTCTCAAACCCGAACGGTGAAAGGAAAAGTGAGTGACGAAAAAGACCAGCCTGTCGCCAATGCTTCGGTCGTTGTCAAGGGAAACACACCCGTTGGTACAACGACAAATCAATCGGGGCTTTTCACTTTAACAGTCTCCGGCCCGGCAGACAGCCTCCTGATATCTGCCATTGGTTATTCGGAGGTTACTGTCCCGGTAACCGGGGAGGCGATAAACGTCCGTCTGGCACTCGCCAATGCGAGACTGGACGAAGTAGTGGTGGTCGGTTACGGCACCCAAAGAAAAGCATCGCTAACCGCTTCTATTTCAACCGTTAAAGGCGAGGATATGGTCCGGCAGCCGGTAAGCGATCTTTCCAATGCGCTTGGCGGCAGGGCGGCCGGTGTAATATTCACGCAGACGAGCGGTCAGGTGGGTAACGATGCGTCCAGCATTTTGATCAGAGGCGTTGCTACCAACGGCAATTCAACGCCGTTATTCATAGTAGACGGTATTCCGAGGAATTACAGCCAGTTAAATCCTTCGGATGTTGAGTCTATTACCGTGCTGAAAGATGCGGCGGCGGTTGCGCCTTATGGTCTTGCAGGTGCAAATGGGGTAATTCTGGTTACGACAAAAACGGGAAAGGCAGGGAAGCCCGTTTTCAGCTATGACGGTTATA
>CAZEFQ010000150.1:0-3601 GCA_964511505.1 uncultured Rhizobium sp. | reverse complement strand
CATGCATGTTCACAACGTCCGCCGCGCCGGGATATCCGATCGGCCCAGCGCCGCGCATGAACAGCATGCAGTTCTCGTCGATGTTCAAGGACGGATCGTCCAGGCGCTTGTGATAATCTTCAGGCCCGTCGAACACGATGGCGCGGCCTTCAAAGGCTTCAGGGTCCTTCGGATTCGACAGATAGCGCTGGCGGAATTCCTCGCTGATCACGCTGGTTTTCATGATGGCGCTGTCGAACAGGTTGCCCGACAGCACGATGAAGCCCGCTTCCTTCTTCATCGGCTTGTCGAACGGCCAGATCACTTCGTCCAGCAGCACGCGCTTGCCCTTGCAGTTCTCGCCCATGGTCTTGCCATTGGCGGTGAGGGCGTTCTCCTTGATCAGGCCCTGGCTCATCAGGATATTGACCACCGCGGGAATGCCGCCGGCATGGTGGAAATCCTCGGACAGATATTCGCCGGCCGGCTGCAGGTTCACCAGCAGCGGCACTTTATGGCCCACGTCCTGCCATTCCTGCAGCGGCACATCCACGCCCATGTGGCGGGCGATGGCGGTGATGTGGATGGGCGCGTTGGTTGAACCGCCGATGGCGGAATTGACCACGATGGCGTTGTGGAACGCTTCCTTGGTCATGATCTGTGACGGGCGCAGGTCTTCCTTGACCATGTCGACGATGCGCAGGCCCGTGGCATAGGCCATCTGCGCGCGCTCGCGATAGGGCGCGGGGATGGAAGCCGAGCCGGGAAGCTGCATGCCCAGCGCTTCCGCCAGGCTGTTCATGGTCGAAGCCGTGCCCATGGTGTTGCAATAGCCGACCGACGGCGCGCTCGACGCCACCAGCTCCATGAAGCCGCGATAGTCCAGCTCGCCGCGCGCCATCATCTCGCGCGCCTTCCACACGATGGTGCCCGAACCGGTGCGCTCGCCTTCATGCCAGCCGTTCAGCATCGGGCCGACCGAAAAGGCGATAGCGGGAATGTTTACCGTCGCCGCCGCCATCAGGCAGGCGGGCGTGGTCTTGTCACAGCCGATGGTCAGCACCACGCCGTCCAGCGGATAGCCATAGAGCAGGTCCACCAGGCCCAGATAGGCAAGGTTGCGGTCCAGGCCCGCGGTGGGGCGCTTGCCGGTTTCCTGGATGGGATGCACCGGGAATTCCATGGCGATGCCGCCGGCCTCGCGAATGCCTTCGCGGATGCGCTTGGCCAGTTCGATATGATGGCGGTTGCAGGGCGACAGATCGCTGCCGGTCTGGGCGATGCCGATGATCGGCTTGCCCGACTGGAGTTCTTCGCGCGTCAGGCCGAAATTCAGATAGCGCTCCAGATACAGCGCCGTCATGTCGGGATTGTCGGGATTGTCGAACCAGGCGCGGGAACGGAGTTTCTTGGTCATGGCAAAGTCCTAATGAAAAAGTTCAGGCGGTGAAAAGCGTCATGCCGCCATCGACGCGCAGCACCTGGCCGTTCACGAAGGATGCCGCGTCGCTGGCCAGGAAGGCGACGGCATTGGCGATTTCGGCCGGCTTGGCATAGCGCTCCAGCGACACGCCATCCATCATGTTGGCATCGGTGGCGCGGGTGGCCAGGAAGCGCGCGGTGGTGGTGGGGCCGGGGCTGACGGCGTTCACGCGCACGCCGTGCGGGCGCATCTCCAGCGCCAGGCAGCGGGTGAAATGGAAGATGGCGGCCTTGGCGCAGCCATAGACCACTTCGGTGGTCACCGCGGCATGGCCGTTGAGCGAGCCGAAATTGATCACGCTGCCGCGCTGGCGCTGCATCATGCCCGGCACCACGGCCCGGCACACCAGCATGGTGCCGAAGAAGTTGCGGTTCATCACCGCGCTCGCATCGTCCCAGGAAATATTCAGCGCGTCGTTGGGATCGGGCTTGCCGCCCTTGGCGGCAATGTCGCCGCCGGCGCAGTTCACCAGAATGTCGATCGGGCCCAGGCTGCCTTCGATCCGTTTCACCAGCGTCGCGACCTCGGCCTCCTTGCTGATGTCGCCCAGCACCGAAATCACCTTGCCGGGACCGCGCGCGGATAGCTCCTTTGCCAGCGCCGTCAGGCTTTCAGCCTCGCCGAACGCGGCCGGCGCCTTTTCGTCAATATCGTGCAGCGCGACATTGGCGCCGCCCGCCAGCAGGGTCTCGGCGATCATGCGGCCCAGGCCGCGGCCGGAGCCCGTCACCAGCGCGACCGCGCCGTCGAATTTGAACGCCTGGCTGGGGGTCAAAAGGGCTGCTCCATTACCGGGTCTGGGCAGGGCGGTATCGCCGAAAGCCCTTGTTTTTTATCGGTGTTTTACGCGCGAGAGGCGGGCCGGCGCATTGACTTCCCGCTGCCCAAACCTAGTATACAAATCACAGGCCGATTGGAAGGCCCGACCCATTACGGGCGGCCCCATCGAGAGCCCAAAAGGGCCGAGAGCCAAGGCCAATAAGCGGGTTGGGAAGCAGGGGCGAACATGAAGCCGACACACGCGCGATACTGGGTGGTGGTGTTTGCTCTCGCCTTGGCGATGGTGATGTACATCCAGCGGGTGGCGATCAGCCAGGCCATCGTGCCCATCGCCGCCGATCTGCATCTGGACAAGCGCCAGACCGGCATCGTGCTGGGCGCGTTCGGCCTTTCCTATGCCCTGTTCGAAATCCCCATGGGCCTGCTCGGCGACAAGCTGGGAGTGCGCTGGGTGCTGTCGCAGCTGGTGCTGATCTGGTCGGTGTTCACGGCGCTGACGGGCGCGGTGTGGAATCTGGTGTCGCTGTGGGTGATCCGTTTCCTGTTCGGCGCCGGCGAGGCGGGCTGCTTTCCCAACCTGACGCGCATGTTGTCGGCCTGGCTGCCGCTGTCCGAGCGCGTGAAGGCGCAGGCGGTGATGTGGGCCTTCGGCCGCTGGGGCGGGGCGCTGGCGCCCCCGGTTGCGGCCTTCGTGATCTATCATTTCGGCTGGCGCTGGGGCTTTGTCGCGCTGGCGCTGCTGGGCGTGGCCTGGGTGGCGGCCTTTCTGCCCTGGTTCCGCAACGATCCCAAGGATCACAAGGGCGTCAACGCGGAAGAGCTGAAACTGCTGGAAGGCGGGCGCGAGCTGGTGCTGCACGATCACGGCGTGCCCTGGTATCGCCTGCTGCTGCAGAGGGACATCGCCTTCCTAGGGCTGCAATATTTCGGCTTCTCCTATACCTGGTATTTCTACGTCACCTGGCTGCCGACCTGGCTTCAGAAGGCGCGTGGCCTGTCGCCCGCGCAGGCGGCGATTTATGCCATGATCCCGCTGGCCTGTGGCGGCGTCGGCTCCATCGTCTCGGGCTTCCTGCCGCTGTCCATTCCCCGCAAGTGGGTCGCGGTGGGCGGCTTCTTCGCCACTGCGGCGCTGATCTTCATTATTCCTTCCATGCCTGGCGTGCTGGTGCCGATGCTGCTGATGGGCGCGGCCAGCTTCTGCAGCGACCTGACCATGCCGATCAGCTGGAATACCTGCGTGGAGATCGGCAAGCAGTATACCGCCACCGTCTCTTCCACCATGAACATGCTTGGCAATCTGGCGGGCTTTGTGGCGCCGGTGGTCTTTGGCGAGATACTGCAGGATACCAACAACAA
>CAZEFQ010000149.1:0-2964 GCA_964511505.1 uncultured Rhizobium sp. | reverse complement strand
CACCACCGTCACGTCTGAACCGAGAGTCCGGTAGAAGCTGGCGAATTCGATGCCAATGGCGCCTGAGCCGACCACCAGGAGGGATTTTGGGAAGGAAGGCGGGATCATCGCTTCGCGGTAGGTCCAGATCAATTTTCCGTCCGGCTCCAGCCCCGGCAGGGTGCGGGCGCGCGCGCCCGTCGCCAGGATGATGTTCTTGGCGGTGTAGTCGGTGGCTTTGCCGTCTTGCGTCACGGTGAGCTTGCCCTTGCCGGAAAGCTTGGCGCTGCCCGGGATCACGGTGATCTTGTGCTTCTTCATCAGAAAGCCGACGCCGTTCGAGAGCTGCTGCGACACGGCGCGGGAACGGGCGACGATCTTGGCGATATCGAACTTGAAATTGTCGGCGGAGAAGCCGAATTCATCCAGCCGGTGCATCAGGTGCCATATCTCGCTGGAACGCAGCAGCGCCTTGGTCGGGATGCAGCCCCAGTTGAGGCAGATGCCGCCCAGCCGGTCGCGCTCCACCACCGCGGTCTTCATGCCCAGCTGGGCGCAGCGGATGGCGGCGACATAACCGCCCGGGCCCGCGCCCACCACAATCGCGTCAAAGCTCGTGTCAGCCATGGATAATCCCTACAAACCCCCGTCTATATAGTATCGGCGCCCATGCAAGAGGGGCCACCCCGATCCCTCACAGCAGCATGGAGGCCGGTTCTTCAATGAACTGCTTGAAGGTCTGCAGGAACTTGGCCCCGGTGGCGCCATCCACCACCCGGTGATCGCAGGACATGGTCACCGTCATCATGACGGCGATCTCGATCTTGCCGTCCTTGACAATGGCGCGCTCCTCGCCCGCCCCCACCGCGATGATGCAGGACTGGGGCGGGTTGATGATGGAAGTGAACTCCTTGATCCCGAACATGCCGAGATTCGACACCGAGAAGCCGCCGCCTTCATATTCCTGGGGCTTGAGCTTCTTGTCGCGGGCGCGTCCGGCAAGGTCCTTGGCGGCGTTGGAAATCTCCACCAGGCCCTTGGTCTGCGCCGCGAACACGATCGGGGTGATCAGCCCGCCCGGGATCGCCACCGCGATGCCCACATCGGCATCCTTGTGGCGGATGATGGAGGTTTCGGTCCAACTGGCGTTCACATCCGGATGCTTCACCAGCGCCATGGCAGACGCTTTCAGCACAAAATCGTTCACCGAGAGTTTGTAGGCCGCCACCTTGTCCTTGTTCTTGGGCGCTGACGCATTCAGCGCTTCGCGCACCGCCATCAACTGGGTGAGGTTGCAGTCGATGGTGAGGTAATAATGCGGGATCAGCGCCTTGGCGGCGGTCAAGCGCTTGGCGATGGCCTTGCGCATGGAGTCATGCGGCACTTCTTCGTAGGAGCCGGGCTTGTAGAACAGCTTGGCGTCGGGCAGCGCCGCGAAACCCGTCGGCGCGGCGGTGCCCGCAGCCGGCGCGGCAGAGGCAGGCTTGGCTCCCGGCTTGGCGTTTTCCACATCCGCCTTGACGATACGGCCATGTGGGCCGGTGCCGGTGATGGCGGAAAGATCGACTCCCTTCTGTTCGGCAATGCGACGCGCCAGGGGTGAAACGAAAATCCGGTTTCCGTGGTCCGCTACCTTGGCGGCAGGCGCAGGTGCCGATGCCTGTGGCGCTGTTGCGGCGGGCACAGGCGCAGCAGGTGCGGCCGGCTTTGGCGCTTCCGCTTTAGGCGTTTCCGCCTTCACCGCCGCCTTGATGTCGCTCATCGCGGCGGAGATATCGATGTCGCCCGGCTTCTCGCCGTCATCCAACAGGACCGCGATGGGCGCGTTGACCTTCACGCCTTCGCTGCCCGCGGGCACCAGGATCTTGCCGATCTTGCCTTCATCGACCGCCTCGAACTCCATCGTCGCCTTGTCGGTTTCGATTTCGGCCAGAATGGTTCCTGACTTGACCGTGTCGCCTTCCTTCACCAGCCAGCGGGCCAGCTTGCCCTCTTCCATGGTGGGCGACAGCGCAGGCATCAGAATATTGGTCGCCACGGGTTAGCTCCGGTAGCAAACGGCTTTGACGGCGGCGATAACTTCGTCCACCGAAGGCAGCGCGAGCTTCTCCAGATTGGCGGCATAAGGCATGGGCACATCCTTGCCCGTGACCTTGAAGGGCGGCGCATCCAGATAATCGAAGGCCTGGTTCACCACCTGCCATGCCACTTCAGTGCCGGGCGAGCCGACCGGCCAGCACTGCTCCACCGTCACCAGCCGGTTGGTCTTTTGCACCGACCGGATCACGGTCTCGATGTCCAGCGGCCGCAGGGTGCGAAGATCGATGATCTCGCAATCGATCCCCTCTTCCGCGAGCTTCTCGGCGGCCTGCAGCACCAGGCCCACCGCGATGGAATAAGAGACGATGGTGACACCGCTTCCCTCTTTCACCACCCGCGCCTTGCCGATGGGCAGCACGAAATCATCGATCTTGGGCACTTCGAAAGAGCGGCCATAGACGACTTCGTTCTCCAGGAAGATCACCGGATTGGGATCCCGGATCGCCGCCTTGAGCAGGCCCTTGGCGTCGGCGGCGAAATAAGGCGCGATCACTTTCAGTCCCGGCACCGTGGCATACCAGTTGGAATAATCCTGGCTGTGCTGGGCGGCGACACGGGCGGCGGCGCCATTGGGACCGCGGAAAACGATGGGGCAGCTCATCTGTCCGCCAGACATGTAGCGGGTCTTGGCGGCGGAGTTGATGATCTGGTCCATCGCCTGCATGGCGAAATTCCAGGTCATGAATTCGACAATGGGTTTCAACCCGTCAAACGCCGCGCCCACGCCCAGGCCGGCAAAGCCATGCTCGGTGATGGGGGTGTCGATCACCCGGTCGGCGCCGAACTCTTCCAGCAACCCCTGCGAGATTTTATAGGCACCCTGATACTGGGCGACTTCCTCACCCATCAGGAACACGTCCTTGTCGCGGCGCATCTCTTCCGCCA
>CAZEFQ010000148.1:0-46101 GCA_964511505.1 uncultured Rhizobium sp. | reverse complement strand
GCGGCAATACCGGCCTGGTCGGCGGGCAGATTCCGTTTCATGGCGAAGTTCTGCTTTCGCTCCGGCGTCTCAAGCATGTCGCGGTGGACGCGCCCGGCATGACCATGACCGCGGGCGCGGGACTCGTGCTGGCGGAGGCGCAGAAGGCCGCCGGCGAAGCCGGGCTGATGTTCCCGCTCACCCTCGCCTCGGAAGGCTCCTGCACCATCGGCGGCAATATCGCCACCAACGCCGGCGGCAATCATGTGATCCGCTACGGCATGATGCGCGCCCTGGTCTTGGGACTGGAAGTGGTGCTGGCAGATGGCAGCGTACTTCCCATGATGAAGGCGCTGCCCAAGGACAATTCCGGTTATGACCTGAAGCAGATTTTCATCGGCTCGGAAGGCACCCTGGGGGTGATCACCGCCGCCGCGCTCAAGTTGTTTCCCCGCCCGGCCGAGACGGTGGTGGCATTTGCCGCCCTCCCCTCACCCGAAGCCGCGCTTGCCTTGCTCGCTCACATGCAAAAACGCGCGCCGCTCTCCGCCTTCGAACTTATTCCCAGGATCGCGCTCACGCTGGTGATGAAACATATTCCCGGTGCCCGCGCACCCCTTGGGGCGGACGCGCCCTGGTATGTCGTGATCGAGGCGGCAGGGAACACCGGACTGCAAGACCAGGTCGAGACCGCGCTGGCGGAGCAGACAATCTCCAGCAACGCCACTGTCGCGCGCAGTGCGGCGCAAGCGCAGGATTTGTGGCGCATCCGCGAATCCATTTCCGAGGCGCAGAAGAAGGAAGGCGCCTCGATCAAGCACGACATTTCCGTGCCGGTGGCCGCCAGTCCTGCTTTCATCGAAAAGGCCACCGCCGCGGTGACCACGAAATTTCCGGGTGCCCGTCCCGTCACTTTCGGTCACCTGGGCGACGGCAATCTGCATTTCAATTTCAATGCCCCGCCGGGCAAGGACAAGGAATTCCTGACGCAATGGGACGAAATCCAACTGACGGTGCATGACATCGTCAAGGAGTTCGGCGGTTCGATCAGCGCCGAGCACGGCATCGGCACCATGAAGCGCGATCTGTTGCCGCGCTACAAATCCCATGAAGAACTGGAAGCGATGCGCGCCTTGAAACACGCCTTCGATCCCAAGAATATTCTCAATCCAGGAAAGCTGGTGCCACCAGTCAGACGGCTTTAGCGGCTTGCACAGGCCCGCCTCCCCCTTCGGGGCAGCAGCCCTCGCTTCGCTCGAAGCGGGGCAAGGTTTTCTGGGCTCACTTTGTTCGCCAAGAAAACCCAAGCCAAGCCCCTGGAAGGGGGAGATGCCGTAGCTCGCTCTCGAGCGAGCGAAGGCAGAGGGGGTAAATCAGATCAGGCAGCCTTCGCCACCGGATCGGCGACCGGCGCCAGCGGAGTCGCGGCGCGCTTCTGGTTGGAAAGCGCGCTGATCGAGGCGGTGAACAGGGTGGCGGCATAAGGCAGGCCCTGCACGCCCAGCATGATCATCCAGATGCTGACGGCGGGATCCTGGAAGCCGCGGTCGAACGCCATCGAGATCATCGCCGCGATCAAAAGCACCAGCAGCGACACTTCCTGCCACACCACCCTGAGCACCTGGCTGAACAGGGCGGGATCGGCGCATTTGGGCGTACGCAGGAACGGCTTGCCCTTGGTGAAAAGGCCCGTCCACACCGCCTTGCCCACCGTATGGGTCAGCGCCAGGCCCGCCACCGAAGCCATCATCGCCCCCTTGAAGCCGGAACGCACTTTTGGCGGATAGAGCGACAGCGTCTTCAGGCATTTGGTGGCGAACAGCGCCATGGCCGAAGCCGAAAGCGCCGGCATCGGCACATCGATAGTGGCCGGCATCGCCCACATCAATGCGGTCCAGATCAGCGCAGTGAGCGTCACCGCGGTGCCCAGCCCGTCGGAAATCCAGGGCAGCCAGCCGGAAAGGAACTGATAACGCTGCTCCCAGGAAAGGGCCGAGCGTCCCAGGAAGATCGCGCCGGCATGGCGTTTCATGATCTGCATGGCGCCATAGACCCAGCGGTAACGCTGGGACATGAAGGCTTCCAGCGTGTCGGGCTCCAGTCCCGCCCCCATGGTCTGCGGGATATAGGCGGCTTCGAAGCCGGCCTCGAACAGCTTGAGCCCCAGTTCGGCATCTTCGGTGATGCACCATTCCGCCCAGCCGCCCACTTCCTCCAGCGCCGCCTTGGAGACCAAGGTCATCGTGCCGTGCTGGATGATGGCATTGTGTTCGTTGCGCTCGATCATGCCGATATGGAAGAAGCCGCGATATTCCTGATAGGCCATCGCCTTGAAGCGGTTGTCGCCATGGTCGCGGTAATCCTGGGGCCCTTGCACCAGAGCAATGGCCGGAGAGGCGAAATAGGGCATGGCGCGCCTCAGCCAAAACGGGACCACCTGATAGTCGCTGTCGATCACCGCGATATGGGTGGCGGCGGGATCGGTGAGCGCCAGGGCCTTGTTGAGCGCGCCGGCCTTGAAGCCCTTGACCCCCTCAAAATGGAAAAAGCGGAAATGCGGCCCCCTCTGATGGACATCGTTGGCCGCGGCATCCAGCGCCCGGCAATGGGCCTCGACCGGCTTCCAGACCTGCGGATCGATGGTGTTGTTGTCCAGCACGATCACTTCGTAATTGTCGTAATCCAGGCGCGAGAGCGCGTTCAGCGTCTCGATCACCATTTGCGGCGGCTCGTTATAGGTCGGCACATGGATCGAGACGCGCGGGCTCTTGACCGGGATTGCGGCGATGACCAGGCGGCGGTCTTCCCGCCAAAGGCTTGCCGCCATCTCGATGCCTTCGGTGATGATGATGGCGCAGGCGAGCAGCACCAGGGGCGATATGGCGATCAGCGCGGCGACATTGGTGGGATCGATATATTCGAGCGCGGTGGCGTCGATCAGGGCCAGAAGGCCGGTCGAAACCAGCGCGATCAGCCCGCCCATCACCATATAGCCCGGCTGCTTGAGGCGGGGCATCCGGCCCAGGACCAGGAGGCCCAGCGCCAGGATCAGGAACGCCACCGCCAGGGCGTAATTCCGCCAGCTGGGGAAATTGCGCAGCATGCCGGTGAAGGCGAATTTGGGATGGCCGGAGGCGTCGAACAGCCCCCAATAGGCTTCCACCGCGCCGCCGATGTCGCGCTTCTTGACCGGCTGGTCATAGGCTTCCAGCAGATAATAGTCCCAGCCCTTGTCCAGGGCGAGTTGCACAAAGCCGCGGATGAAATAGGCCTCGTTGGCAAGCGAGGCTTCGGCATGGCCCCGGGTACGGCCGTCGGAGGGCCAGCCCGCTTCGCCGATCACGATGGGCTTGCCGGGGAATTCGTCTTTCACCTCTTCATACCATCTGGTGATGCCGCGGTTGGGATCGAGCGAGCTGTGAAGTTCGGAGCCTTCCCAGTAAGGGAGCAGATGCACGAACAACACGTCCACATATTGGGCGATCTCGGGATTGAGCATCCAGGTGGACCAGGGCTCGGCGGTGGTGACCTTGATGCGCTGTGGCAGCGCCGCCCGCACCCGCCGGATATAGGCGTTGAGCTGGTCCGCGCTGAGATCGCCGCGTTCGATCACTTCATTGCCGACAATCACCCGGTCGATCACCTGGCGGTTCTGGAGCGCGGTGCGGATGCCCAGCTCCATCTCCGCCTCGTTCTTGACCAGGTCCGGCCCGATCCAGATGCCCAGCGAAACCATCATGCCATGACGGCGGGCGATCTCCGGAACCTTGTCCATGCCATAGGCCACCGTATAGGTCTTGATATGGCCGGTGACTTGGGAGAGTTGGGAGAGATCGCGGTCGATCTGTTCCGGCGTGATGTTCTTCGAGGCATAGTCGGTGAAGACATGGCTGGGGGTATAGGCGATACCGCGCACCTGTCCGTCCCAGTCCGGCGCAACCACGGTATAGTCGCGGCTGGCCCAATAGAGCACGCTGGCGGCCAGCATCATGGTGAGCGCCAGGGCGATGCGCACGGGCCCGCCCAGGGAACCGTCCCGGGAACGGCCCAGCCGTCGCAAGTAGTGAAACAGTCCCTCCATGTCTCTCGCTTGAGGCGCGCGTCAGATTATTGGGGTGGCCGATCCTCGGGATCGTTGGGATCGGGGATATAGTCCTTGTCGCCTCTCTTGGGCGCGGGCTTGGTGGAGATCAGGGTCATATCGAAAACCAGGGTCTGGTTGGGCGGAATGATGCCACCGGGGGCGCCGCGGTCGCCGTAACCAAGATTGGCGGGAACCACCAGCTGCCAGTGATCCCCTTCCCGCATCAGGGTCAGCGCCTCCATCCAGCCGGGAATCACCGCATTGACCTTGAAGGTGGCCGGCAGGCCGGGCGAGGTGCCGTCGAACACGGTGCCGTTGATCATCATGCCGGTGTAATAGACCTTCACCGTGTCGGTGGGACTGGGCCGCTTGCCGAAGCCATTCTGCAGAATCTTGAACTGCAGCCCGTCCGGACGGACGAAAACCCCCGGTTTCTTGGCATTGGCGGCAAGGAAAGCCTGGTTGGCTTCCAGGCTCAACGCATCATCGGCGGCATAGGCGGGAACTGCCAAGAGGAGCAGGAAAAGAGCGATAGCCCGCATTTCAAATCTCTCCAGAGCTTGAATGATACCGCGCCCCGCGTCGTCGTTCCAGAAACCCAGTAAACCGGCACTCTTTGGCATTTTTTGGTCCAAGGCTCTGACTATTAGAAGGTTTTGACCATTAAAGTGACCAGCCCGGCCACGCCGAACAGCATGACCAGGCCGCCCGTGATCCGGTTGATCAGCTGAAGCAGTCCCGGATCGATGCGGGTATGGAAAAACCCGATCACGCTGGTGAGAGACAGCCACCAGCCGGTCGAGCCGCCCACCACCCCGCCCACCACCAGGGCCGCGTCCCGATAGCTGCCCGCTCCCCCCGCCAGGCCGCCCAGGCCGGCAAACATGGCGGTGAACGCCCCCAGCGTGATCGGGTTGGTGATGGTGAGGGCGAAAGTGGAAGCGATGGCGCGCAACAGGCTGGAGCCGCCGCCAACCGCGCGATCCTCCTCCAGACGCACGGCCGGCGCGACGAAGGTGCGATATCCCATATAGACGAGCAGCGCCGAACCGATCAGTTCGATGATGCCGGCATAGCCGCGGATCAGCTGCGCCACGAAAGTCAGGCCCAGCCCGGTGATGGCCGCGAAGACGCCGTCGCCCAGCGCCGCACCCAGCCCCGAGACAAAACCGTTGAGCGGACCGAAAGTGAAAGCGCGCCGGATGCAGATCAGGTTCACCGGACCGATGGGCACCGCCGCGATCAGACCCATCACAACACCCGAGAGAACCAGAAGCAGATCGCCGATCATTGGGAACGCAGCGTCTCGACAAAGCGCAAGGGCTGGCCCAGGCCGGCGGCGGCAAGGCCGAAATCGCGCATCACCACCCGGCCGCGCAGGATGGAAGCCAGCGCCCAGCCTTTGGTCTTCATGCCGTCGAACGGCGTCCAGCCGCAGCGCGAGGCGATCCAGCTGTTCTCGATGACGCGGCTGTGATTCATGTCCACGATGGTGAAGTCCGCATCCCAGCCCTTGGCGATGCGGCCCTTGCCGGCCAGGCCGAAAATGCGTTGCGGTCCGTGCGCGGTCAGGTCGACAAAACGCTCCAGGCTCATATGGCCCTTGTTGACATGGTCGAGCAGCAGGGTCACCAGGGTCTGGACTCCCGGCATGCCCGACGGCGTGTCGGGATAGGTCTTGTCCTTCTCCGCCCGCGTATGCGGCGCATGGTCGGAACCGATCACGTCGATCACGCCCTGGTTCACCGCATCCCATAGCGCCAGGCGATGGCGTTCGCCGCGGATGGGCGGATTCATCTGCGCATAGGTGCCGAGCCGCTCGTAACATTCCGGCGCGCTCAAGGTAAGATGCTGCGGCGTGGTCTCGGCGGTGGCAAAATCCTTGGCCGCGGCCAGGAGCGGGATCTCCTCGGCGGTGGTGACATGCAGCACATGCAGGCGCCGGCCGGCTTTCGCCGCCAGGCCCAGCACCCGTTCGGTGGAGGCGCGCGCCGCCTCTTCGTCGCGCCATACCGGATGGGTTTCCGGACGGCCCCGCTCGGCGAAAGCTTTCCGCGCGATCAGCCGGTCCTCGTCCTCGGAATGTACCGCGACCCGGCGGGTGCCGGATTGAAGCGCAGCCAGGATATCCTCCGGCTTGTTGAGCAACAGCGTGCCGGTGGAGGAGCCCAGGAACGCCTTTACGCCGCAAACCCCCGGCAACCGTTCCAGTACGGCCAGCTGCGCGACATTGGCCGGCGTCGCCCCCACATAAAAGGCGAAGTCGCAATGCATCCGGCCCGCCGCACGGCGGAGTTTGTCGTCAATCGCTTCGCGGCTGGTGGTGGGCGGATTGGTGTTGGGCATTTCGAACACGGCAGTGACCCCGCCCAGCACGGCGGCGCGGCTGCCGGTTTCGAGGTCTTCCTTGTGCTCGTTGCCGGGCTCGCGGAAATGGACCTGGCTGTCGATCACGCCGGGCAGGACATGGAGGCCCCTGGCCTCGAATATCTCCGCCGCCTTGGCCCCCGAAAGGCTGCCGATCGCGGCAATCCGTCCGCCTATGACCCCAATATCCGCGGGGACAATGCCGCCCGCGGTGGCGACCATGCCGCCCCGGACCAGGAGGTCGAAATTTTCATTCATCGCAACAGCCAGTTACCGCCTGGGCGCATGGCTTGGCAAGTTTGACCGGTGGGGTTACTTGGTAACGCATGGAATCCGCGCTTTTGTCGGACCGCGCCGTCATTGCCCTGGAGGGCCCGGAGGCGCGGCCCTTTCTCCAAAATCTCATCACCAATGACGTGAATCGTCTTACGCCGGACAGCGCTCTCTATGCCGCGCTGCTCACGCCACAAGGCAAGATCCTGTTCGATTTCATCATCGCCGAAGGCGATGGCGCCTTGTTGCTGGATTGCGAGGGAACCAGCGCCGAAGCGCTTTCAAAAAAGCTCCGCCAATATCGCCTGCGCGCCAAGATCGAGATCGCGCCGAGGCCGCAACTCTCCGTCTATGCCGGCTTGAGCGGCAGGCCGGCCGAGCGCGCCATCTCGTTCCATGATCCCAGGCTGGCGGCGCTGGGCCTGCGCAGCATCGGGGCGGCGGCGGAAATGCCGGCGGAACTGCCGGGACCGGCGGTCTATCACGCCGCCCGGCTCGAACTGGGAGTGCCGGAAGGCAGGGATTTCGGCAGCGACAGGATCTTCGCCCTCGACGCGGGGCTGGATGAGCTTCATGCCATCGCCTTCGACAAGGGCTGCTATGTCGGCCAGGAACTGACCGCGCGGATGAAGCACCGCGGCACCGACCGCAAGCGCATTCTGGTTGCCGGGGCGGAGGCGGCGCTTCCCGCATCCGGCGCGGTGATGGCGGGAGAGACCATGGTGGGGGAGATTGTTTCCAGTTACGGATCAAAGGCGTTTGTGCTGGCGCGGCTCGACCGTTTGACGCAAGCCGAGTTGGAAGTAAGCGGCGGGGCGCTTACAGTGGGCGGCATTCCGGTGTCGCTGACAAGGCCCGCATGGCTGGAGGAAACCGGGCAAGGATGAACGAAAAAATCCGCTGCTGGTGGCCGGGCGAAGATGCCCTTTATCTGAGCTATCACGACCGGGAATGGGGCGTGCCGGAATATGATCCCCGCGCGCTTTATGAAAAGCTGGTGCTGGACGGATTCCAGGCTGGCCTCTCCTGGATCACCATCCTGCGCAAGCGGGAGAATTTCCGCAAAGCCTTTCACGGTTTCGATCCGGAAAGGATCGCGCGCTATGGCAGGCGCGACGTGGAGCGGCTTTTGCAGAATGACGGCATCATCCGAAGCCGCGCCAAGATCGATGCCGCGATCAAGGGCGCCAGGCTCTGGCTGGAGATTGAGGAAAAGGAGCCCGGCGGATTCGCCGATTTGATCTGGAAACATGTCGATGGCCGGCCGCGGATCAATCATTTCAAGAAAAAGGAACAGGTTCCCGCCCAGACCGAGCTCAGTGAGGAGCTGGCGCGCGAACTCAAGCAGCGGGGCTTCAATTTCTGCGGCCCGGTGATTGTGTACGCCTTCGCCCAGGCCATCGGCATGGTCAATGACCACCTCACGCCCTGCTTCCGCCATGCCGAATGCGCCAGGCTGGCGTCAACCATGGCCGTCAAGGCCGATATAAAGCCGGCAAAGCCTTGAACGCGTGAAGGCGGGTCTTTAGGTTCGCGCCCCATGCCCATTCCCTCCAATCCGGCGGTAAAGCCCGACGTCATCGCCGCGATCGGCAACACCCCCCTGATCCGGCTCCAGCGCGCCTCGGAAGAGACCGGCTGCGAGATTCTGGGCAAGGCCGAATTCCTCAATCCCGGCCAGTCGGTCAAGGACCGCGCCGCCCTGTTCATCATCGAGGATGCGCTCAGGCGCGGCACGCTCCGGCCGGGCGGCACGATTGTCGAAGGCACCGCCGGCAATACCGGCATCGGCCTGGCGATGGTCGCCAATGCCATGGGCTTCAAGACCGTCATCGTGATTCCGGAAACCCAGAGCCAGGAGAAGAAAGACGCGCTGCGCCTCCTCGGTGCCGAGCTGATCGAAGTCCCGGCCGTGCCTTATCGCGATCCCAACAATTATGTCCGCCTTTCCGGCCGGCTGGCGGAGCAGCTCGCCGAAAGCGAAGCCAACGGCGCCGTCTGGGCCAACCAGTTCGACAATGTCGCCAACCGCCAGGCTCATATCGAAGGCACCGGCCCGGAAATCTGGAAGCAGACGGACGGCAAGGTGGACGGCTTCACCTGCGCGGTGGGCACCGGCGGCACGCTCGCGGGCGTCGCCATCGCGCTCAAGAAATTCAATCCGAAAATAAAAATCGCCGCCGCCGATCCGATGGGCGCGGCGATCTATAGCTGGATCAAGCATGGCAAGCTCGAGATGCGCGGCACCTCGATCACCGAAGGCATCGGGCAGAGCCGGGTCACCGGCAATCTCGAAGGCGCGCCGATCGACGATGCCTATGAGATTTCCGACGAAGAGGCCCTGCCCCTGATCTTCGACCTCCTGGAACATGAGGGCCTCTGCATGGGCGGCTCGACCGGCATCAATGTCGCGGGCGCCATCCGCATGGCCAAGGAGATGGGACCGGGCCACACCATCGTCACCGTGCTGGCCGATTACGGCAACCGTTATCAGAGCAAATTGTTCAATCCCGAATTCCTGCGCCCCAAGGGGCTGCCCACGCCGCCCTGGCTCAGCCGCCCGCGCGCGCCGGTCAAAGTCCCGTTTGAATCATGACCATCACGAACACTTTGGTCTCGTCTGGCTGGCTGGCGGAGCACCTCTCCCAAGTGAAGCTGCTCGATGCCTCCTGGTACATGCCGGCCGACAAGCGCGATGCCAAGGCCGAATTCGAGGCGGGTCATATTCCGGGCGCGGTATTCTACGATCTCGATGCCCTCTCCGACCATGCCACCGACTTGCCGCACATGCTGCCCCCGCCGGAAACTTTTGCCCGCGACATGGGGGCCTTGGGCGTGGGCGATGGCGACATGGTGGTGGTCTATGACGGCGCCGGTCTCTTCTCCGCCGCGCGTGTCTGGTGGATGTTGCATGTGATGGGGCATGACCAGGCGGCGGTGCTGGACGGCGGCCTGCCCAAATGGAAAGCCGAAAACCGGGCGCTGCAACAGGGTCCCTCGAAGCCAAAACCGGCACGCTTTACCGCGACGCCGGTTGCCGGCCAGGTGCGGGACTTTGCTTTCGTGAAAGCGCATCTCACCGACACCCAAATTCTGGATGCGCGCAGCAACAGCCGTTTCACCGGCGTTGAGCCGGAGCCGCGGCCGGGCTTGCGCTCCGGCCATATGCCGGGCGCGGTCAATATCCATTACCGCAGCCTGCTCCACGCCGACGGCACCATGAAAAACGATGAAGAGCTGCGCCGCATCTTCGCCGAGAAAGGCGTGGATCTGCGCGCGCCCATCGTCACCAGTTGCGGCTCGGGCGTCAGCGCCGCCATCCTGATGCTGGCCCTGGCGCGGCTGGGCGCGCCGCAGGCCTCCCTCTATGACGGCTCCTGGAGCGAATGGGGCGGCCGCGCGGAGGCAGAGGTGGCCACCGGATGAGCCTCTCTTCCGTCAGTTCCGGCCGCCGCATCCCCATGACCGTGACCTTCCTGGAAATGCGGTCCAAGCCTTCGGCGCTTCCTCCGCCCGCGCCCCGGGGCCGCCACGCCATCCTGCGCGCGGAAAAGCCGCCGCCGCATTTCTACCGCTATCTCTACGACACGATCGGGGAGAAATATTTCTGGGTGGACCGGCGCAAGATTTCCCTGGAGAAGCTGGCCGAGATCATCCACGCTCCCACCAATTTCCTTTATGTTCTGTACACGGAAGGAAACCCCGCCGGGATGGCGGAAATGGATTTGCGCCCCGACGGCAGCGCCAATATCGCCTATTTCGGACTGATGCCGGAGGCGATGGGGCGCCATCTGGGCTTCTACTTCCTCTACCATACCTGCATGAATGCCTGGGCCCATCCCATCACCAGGCTCACGGTCAACACTTGCACCCTCGACTCGCCCCGGGCGCTGCCGCTCTACCAGCGCGTCGGCTTCGTGCCCTATGCGCGGGAGGAACGTTTCGTCGAATTGCTGGAAGGCCAAACGCCCCCTTGAAGCGGCCCTGAAAAGGCTTGGGTTTGCGGCTGGCTTGGGGCAGAGTTCCTGGAGCGGTTCCAGGAAAAGTGTGAAGCGGTTTTCCGTCCGGAACCGCGACCAAACAAAGAGATGAATCTTCCAGGGGTTAGGATGCAAACTTCCGCGACCGGCAAAGAACTGACCTGGCGCGGGCTGGCCCTGGGCGTGGCGCTCACCTTCATTTTCACCGCCGCCAATATCTATCTGGGGCTCAAGGTCGGGCTCACTTTCGCCACCTCGATTCCCGCCGCGGTGATCTCCATGGCGCTGCTGGGCTTCTTCTCCGGCTCCAATATCCGGGAGAACAACATCGTTCAGACCGTCTGCTCTTCGGCCGGCGCGATGGCCTCGATCATTTTCGTGCTGCCGGGACTGATGATCGTGGGCTTCTGGACCGGCTTTCCCTTCTGGACCTGTTTCCTGCTCGCGGCGGCCGGCGGCATCCTGGGCGTGCTGTTCACGATTCCGCTTCGCCACAGCCTCGTCACCCATTCCGATCTTCCCTATCCCGAAGGCGTGGCGGGCGCGGAAGTGTTGCGCGTCGGCGCCGAGCGGGGAAGCGACAATCCCGAGGCCCGCGAAGGGCTGATGGCATTGATCTATGGCTCGATCGCCTCGGCCGGCCTGGCGCTGGCCGCCGCCATGCGCGTCTGCACCGATGAAGTCGACGCCTTTTTCCGCATGGGTGCGGGTTCCAGCGGCCTCAGTTTTTCTTTTTCCCTGGCGCTGCTGGGCGCTGGCCATCTGGTGGGCATTTCGGTGGGCGCGGCGATGCTCTTGGGCATCGCCATTGCCTGGTTGGGTGCCGTGCCCCTGATCACCGCCACAACACCCATCGACGGCGCTGCTCTTGCGGATTTCGTCACCAATGTCTGGCGCACCCAGGTGCGCTTCATCGGCGCCGGCGCCATGGCGGTGGCGGCGCTCTGGTCGCTGGGACGCATGGCGGGACCCATCTTTGGCGGCCTCAAGGATGTGCTGGCCGAACGCAGAATCGTCTATTCGCCCGACGACCAGACCGACCGCGACATCCCGTTCACCTGGATGGTCGCGCTGGCGGCCTTGGCGATTGCGGTTGCCGCAGCCCTGGTCTGGCGTTTTGCCGCCGATGCCGCGATGGGCGGCGGCGCCACCGGCCTTGCCCTCCTCTCCGTCCCCATCATGCTGGTGTTCGGATTCATCATCGCCGCGATCTGCGGCTACATGGCGGGCCTGATCGGCTCCTCCAACAGCCCCATCTCCGGAGTCGGCATCCTGGCGGTGGTGGGCTGCTCCGGTATCCTGCTGGTCTGCTTCAGCCACACGCCCGCCAAGGCGCTGGTGGCATGCGCGCTTTTCATCACCGGCATCCTTTTTGCCGCCGCCTGCAGCTCCAACGACAATCTGCAAGACTTGAAAACCGGCCAACTGGTGGGCGCCGCGCCTTGGCGCCAGCAGGTGGCGCTCCTGGTGGGCGTGGGCGCGGCCGCGCTGGTGATCCCCGGCGTGCTCAACCTTCTCGCCCAGGCTTACGGCTTTGCCGGCGCACCCAACCTTCATACCGTCACCGCCCGCCCCCTGGCGGCGCCCCAGGCCAATTTGATTTCCGCCTTGGCGCAAGGCGTGATCGGCGGCAACCTCAACTGGACACGCATCGAACAAGGCGCCCTGATCGGCGCCGCCATCGTCGCCTTGGACGAAATCTGCCGGATACGCGGCTGGCTGCGCATTCCACCCCTGGCAGCAGGATTCGGTATCTACCTGCCCATGTCGGCGACGCTGCCGGTGGCGGTGGGGGCGGTGATCGGCTGGCTCTATAATCGCACCGTGAAAACACCGCGCGCCGAAAGGCTGGGCGTGCTGGTGGCTTCAGGAATGATCGTGGGCGAGAGCCTGTTCGGCGTGCTCAATGCCGGATTGATCGTGGCGGCGGGCCGAGACGCGCCGCTTTCCGTGGTCGCGGACAATTATGCTCTCGGCATGCCCGCCGGAATGTTTGGTTTCGCCGCCCTGACATTTTTGCTTTACGCCTGGCTCTTGAAACGGAAGGCCGCATGACCACGCTGGAACTCGGAGCCCTGCCGGAGAAGACCCTGTTCGGCCATCCCCGCGGCCTGTCCTTCCTGTTCGGCACCGAGATGTGGGAGCGCTTCTCCTATTACGGGATGCGGGCGCTGCTGGTGCTCTATCTCACCAAATACCTGCTGCTGCCGGGCCACGTCGAACATGTGCTGTTTTATGCACAGGTAAAAGGCTTCTATGAAATGATGGCCGGACCTTTGGGGGTGCAGCCTTTCTCCTCGCTGATCTACGGCACCTATACCGGGCTCATCTATCTCACCCCGCTCCTGGGCGGCTGGCTGGCGGACCATGTGATCGGTCAGCGCGCCACCGCCATGATCGGCATCATCCTGATGGCCTTCGGTCATTTCATGATGGCGTTCGAGGCGCTCTTGTTTCCCGCCCTGCTGGTGCTGATCGTGGGCGGCGGCCTGTTCAAGACCAACACCACCGCCCAGGTCGGCATGCTTTATGACGAGGGCGACGCGCGCCGCGACCGCGCCTATTCCATCTTCTATGTCGGGGTCAATCTCGGCGCTTTCATTGCGCCTTTGATCGCGGGCACCTTGGGCGAAGATGTGGGCTGGCATTACGGCTTCGGCTCGGCCGGCGTTGGCATGCTGATCGCGCTTGGCATCTATCTCTGGGGCTGGAATGAACTGCCCAAGGAAGGTCTGCGCGAGGCCAAGCAGGTGGAACGCCAGCCGCTCAGCGGCGCGGAATGGAAATCGGTCGGCGCGCTGATATTGCTGGTGATCCCGCTCACGCTGTGGTGGGCCTGCTACGAGCAGCAAGGCAACATCATCGCCCTTTTCGCCGATGCCAACACCGACCGGCGCCTCGTTCCGGGCCTGATCGAATGGCAGATTCCGGTCACCTGGTTCCAGGCCTTCAATCCCTTCATGATCTTCGCCTTCACGCCTTTCCTGATCTCGCTCTGGACCCGCCAGGCCGCCCAGCTCCGCGAGCCCAACTCCATGTACAAGATCGTGCTGGGCTGCGGGCTCCTGGCACTCTCCTATGTCCTGATCGCCTATGCCGCCTGGCATGGCGGCGCCGGAAAGATCACCTGGTTGTGGCTGTTCTTCTATTTCGTCCTGATCACCACCGGGGAGATTTATCTCTCTCCGATCAGCCAATCGCTCTATTCCAAGGTGGCGCCGCTGCGCATCGCCTCCCTCATGATGGCGGTCAATTTCTTTCCCAATTTCCTGGGCGGCGGGTTCCTCCAGGGCTGGCTCGGCACGCTTTGGGAACGCATGGGCCATCCGCAATTCTTCCTGATGATCGCTGCCATCGGCCTTGTCTCGGGGGTGATCGTGTGGGCGATGGAAAAGCCCCTCAGGCCCTATCTGGAAAAAAGTCATGACTGAACGCTCCCCCAAGGCAGAGGGGGATAAACCGGATACCATCGCGGTGGCAGCAGGCCGGATGAGCGATGAGCATTTCGGCGTGGTCAATACGCCGCTCTACCGCGCCTCCACCGTGCTGTTCGACAATCTGGCGGCGCTGGAACAGCCAAAACAGCCCTATGTCTATGGCAGGCGCGGCACCCCCTCGTCCCGCAGCCTGGAAAACGCCATCGCCATGCTGGAAGGCGGCGCCCGCACCGTGCTGGTGCCGTCGGGTCTCAACGCCTGCGTCACCGCCATGCTCTCGGTGGTCTCCCAAGGCGACCATCTCCTGATGGTAGATTCAGTCTATGAGCCCACCCGCGATTTCTGCGACCGGGTTTTGACCCGCTTCGGGATCGAGACCGGCTATTATCCCCCCACCGCGGATATCCGCGCTTATCTCAAGCCCAACACCAGGGCGGTATTCTGCGAAAGTCCCGGCTCGCTCACCTTTGAAGTGCAGGACATTCCCGCCATCGCCGCGGCCGCGCATGCGCATGGAGCCTCGGTGCTGATGGACAATACCTGGGCCACGCCGCTCCTGTTCTCTCCATTGGCCCATGGCGTGGATCTCTCCATCCAGGCGGTGACCAAATATATCGGCGGCCATGCCGATCTGATGATGGGCACCATCACCGCGAATGAAAGCCATGCCGCCCGGCTGGTGCAATTTCACGGCTCCAGCGGGCTATTCTCCAGCGGCGATGACATTTACCTCGCCCTGCGCGGCCTTCGCACCCTTCCGGTCCGGCTGAGACGCCACCAGGAGACGGCGATGAAGCTGGCGCTGTGGCTCAAGGCCCGGCCGGAAGTGCGCCGCATTCTCTATCCCGCCCTACCTTCCGATCCTGGCCATGACCTGTGGCGGCGGGATTTCAAGGGCGCCCCGGGCTTGTTCGGCCTGGAGTTGAAGCCGGTCCCGCAAAGCGCGTTGGCCGCCTTCATGGACGGCTTTTCCCATTTCGGCCTGGGCTGGTCCTGGGGCGGGTTTGAAAGCCTGATCGTGCCTGCCCATATCCGGCGCACGGCTGCCGCTTTCCAGGCGGAGGGTCCGGTCTTGCGCATTCATGCCGGGCTGGAAGACCCGGATGACCTTATTGCCGACCTGGAAAAAGGATTTGCCCGGCTGAAAGAGGCGTCATGAGCGAGATTCTTGAGCCCGCCGCCTTTGTCGCGGCGGTCAGATTCGATGAAAAAGGCCTGGTACCGGTGATCGCCCAGAGCCACGCCACCGGCCAGGTCCTGATGTTCGCCTGGATGACGCGCGAGACGCTGGAGCACAGTTTGTCCAGCGGGGAGGTCACTTATTGGTCCCGCTCCCGCCGGAAGGTCTGGAAAAAGGGGGAAACCAGCGGCCATACCCAGCGGCTGGTCGAGGCCTTTGTGGACTGCGACGGCGATGTCCTGCTTTTCAAGGTGGACCAGTTGGGTCCCGCCTGCCACACCGGCGCCCCTTCCTGCTTTTTCCGTCAATTGAAATGAGCCGGAACGGCTTTTTCCGCGCTATATTATAAGCATTGATTTAACGGCCCTTAAGGAGCAATGGCCGACACTAAGACCCCGATCAGGACCGAAACGAGGACCTTGGCGCCGGATTCCCTGAACCAGAAATTCATGACCGCGGTGATCTGCGCCGTGGTCGTGTCGGGGATTTATTTTGGCCGGCCGGTGTTGATGCCCCTGGCGCTGGCAGTCCTGATGTCTTTCGCGCTCGCCCCCCTGGTGACCATGTTCCGGCATATCCGGCTGGGGCATGTGCCGTCGGTGCTGCTCAGCCTTTTCTTCGCCATGGTGCTGATCGCGGGCCTGGGGACCTTTGTCGGCTCCCAGCTGGCGGGACTGGCCCGCGACCTTCCCAGCTACCAGAACAACATCTCCCGCAAGATCGCCGCTTTGCGCGGCACCGCGGATGGCGGCACCTTGAGCCGGCTCAACCGTACCATCGAGGCCCTGGGCGAACAGGTCAGCGGCGGACGGGCACGGCCGGCCACGGTCCCTGCCGGCGGCGCGACGGAAGATACGCCGGTGCCGGTGGTGATCCAGCGCGAAAGCGAGGCGCCCTGGCAGCTCGCCCAGGATGTGCTGGGCCCCCTGTTGGAACCCTTGGGCGTGGTGGCTCTGGTGCTGGTCTTTGTGGGATTCATCCTGCTGCAGAAAGATGACCTGCGCGACCGCTTCGTCCGCCTGGCCGGTTCACGCGACATGCAGCGCACCACCGTGGCGCTGGACGAGGCGGCTTCGCGCCTGTCACGCTATCTTTTCCTGCAGACCGCGATCAATGCCTCCTTCGGCCTGGTGATCGGTGGGGGCCTGTGGCTGATCGGAATTCCCAATCCGGGGCTTTGGGGACTGATCGCCATGCTGTTCCGCTTCGTTCCCTATGTCGGCGTGCCGTTGGCTTTCCTGTTTCCCGCCATCCTCGCGGTGGCGGTGGATCCCAACTGGTCGAAGCTGATCTGGGTGATGGTGCTCTATGGCGCGGTCGAGCCGATTGTCGGCCAGGCGATCGAACCTTTTGTCTACGGCCGCAGCATGGGGCTTTCCGCGGTCGCCGTGGTCGTGGCCTTGGTGTTCTGGACCTGGCTGTGGGGGCCGGTAGGTCTTTTGCTCTCCACGCCGCTCACCATGTGCTTCGTCGTCCTGGGCCGGCATATCCAAAGCCTGAAATTCCTGGATGTGATGTTCGGCGACGAACCGCCGCTCGCGATGGATGAAAGCCTTTATCTGCGCATGCTGGCGGACAATCCCAGCGATGCCATCCAGGATGCGGAGGAATTTCTCGGCGACCATTCCATTTCGGCTTATTACGACGAGGTGGCGGCGCGGGCCCTGGTTCTGGCCCAGGCCGACGTCAATCGCGGCGTGCTCGATCCCTTGCGCCAGAGCCGCATCCGCGACGCCATCAAGGGATTGATTGCCAATCTCGGCGATCATGGTGAAGAAGCCGCCGCCAAGGCGTCGGCCGAATTGCCGCCGGCCTGGCGCGGCACGCCTGTGCTTTGCATCGCCGGACGCGGGCCGTTGGACGAGGCCGCCGCCCTGCTCTTGACCGACATGCTGGCGAAATACGGCATCAAGGCGCGGGTGGTGCCGCCGGAAGGGGCCTCGGCGACGCAGATCGACGCGCTGGATGTGACCGGTGTCCAGGTCGCCTGCCTTTCCTATCTGGAACCCGGTACCTACAAAAATGCCCGCTACCAGGTCCGGCGCCTGAGAAAGCGCATGCCGGAGGTGCCGATCATTTCCATTTTCTGGGGCATCGGCAGCGACGCGGCGCGCTACCTGGACAGCGTGGAAGCCACCGAAAGCGACGTGGTGACGACCGGGCTCAAGGAGACCATGCATCACCTGCTGGCCTTCGCCCGGCAGACCGGCAAACCGCCCAAAGTAACGCGCGAGAACCCGCAGGGCGTGCTGCAGGTCTAGGCCTATTCCAGATCGAATGTACGGCGGGACCGTCAGACATTGGCGATTGCCAATCTTCGCCGGCTCGGGCAACCTACCCAAAATGAATAATTAATGGGGGGCGCGCATGGCGCGAGTCGGATTTACGTCCGGTCTGATCGTTACCGGGCTGCTGGCGGCGGGCCCCGTCCTCGCGGGCAATGCGGACAAAGACGCGGTCACCAGCGAAGTCCAGCAACTGCTCAACGCCCGGCATGACCGCAAAGCCGAGACTCTCGGCCGCCAGCCAACCCCCGCATCGATCCCCAAGCATCATGCCGATGCCGATCCCGGCGGCTCTATCGAAACCTTCCAGCCCGGCGGCGCGACGGCGACCAAAAGCAATGCATTTTTCCAGGATCTCGGCACCAATGGCCGCACCTGTTTCAGTTGCCACCAGCCCGATCAGGGCTGGGGGATCAGCGCCAGGAATGTGCAATCGCGTTTCGATCAGAGCGGCGGGCTCGATCCGATCTTCCGCCCGGTGGACGGCGCGGTGTGTCCGACGGCCGATACTTCGACCCTGGACGCAAAGAAGAACGCCTACAGCCTTCTTCTCAAGCAGGGCCTTATTCGCATCGGCCTTTCTTTTCCCGCCGGGGCAGAGTTCACCATCACGGGGGTCAGCGATCCCTATCATTGCAATACCGATCCCAATACCGGGTTGACCGGGCCTGCGAGCGGCACCGTTTCCATCTACCGGCGCCCCCTGCCCAGCACCAATCTGCGTTTCCTCAGCACCGTGATGTGGGACGGCCGCGAGGGCGCGCTGCTGCCGCCGCAAGCGGCCCCTGCGGACCAGCCGACCCTGATCGACGACCTTTCCCAGCAGGCGATTGACGCGACCCTGGGGCATGCCCAGGCCGCCCATGCGCCGACGCCTGCGCAGGTCAAGCAGATCGTCGATTTCGAACTGGGTCTGTACACGGCGCAGATCGTCGATTCTGCCGCAGGCCGCCTCACCAGCCACAAGGCCAAAGGCGGCTCCATCGCGCTGGGCCAGGAGCCTTTTTTCATCGGCATCAACGACCCCTTGGGCCTCAATCCGGACAACACGCCTTTCACGCCCACGATTTTCAATCTTTACGACAACTGGACGAATCTGAAGGGCGGCGCTCTGGCCCAGGCCAGGGCGGCAGTGGCGCGCGGCCAGGCGATCTTCAACAGCAAGCCGATCACCATCACCGGCGTTGCCGGCCTCAATGACGCGCTGAACGCCCCCAGCATCGCGGGCAGCTGCGGCACATGCCACGACTCGCCCAATGCCGGGGATCACTCGGTGAAGGCGCCGCTCAATATCGGCATCGCCGGGGCGGGGGCGGATGCGCCTCCGGCCTTGGACACCGCGGCGCTTCCGGTCTTCACGGTTCAGTGCAGCGTCGCCACGTTTTTCCATGCCGCGAATGAGCCGTTCCAGGTCACGGATTTGGGACGCGCGCTGCTCTCCGGGAAATGCGCCGATATCGGCAAGACCAAAGGGCCGGTATTGCGTGGCCTGGCTGCCCGGGCGCCTTATTTCCACAATGGCGCGGCTGCCGGACTGATGGACGTGGTCAATTTCTATGACCAGCGGTTCGGGATCGGTTTCACCGACCAGGAAAAAGCCGATCTGGTGGCCTTCCTCAACACGCTCTAGAGACAAGCGCAGGGCACGGCGGCGCGTTGCCATGGTTAACGGGCTGCGTTCTCCTCTCCTGTGAATTCGGGGCCGGTGATTGCGAAATAGGGATCGCCAGTCATCGAACTATTAACGGCGTGCGCCATAAAGCTTAACAAACATTAACCGCCCGCCGCGCCCTCTCCAGGAGAAAATCATGTCGTTCACGGACGTCGATCTGTCCAACTATGTGCTCGTCGCCACTTATGATCTGCCCGAGCCGACCCGCACCACGCCCCCCGACAGCACCAGTCTTCTCGCCCAGGAAGCGTCCGCGGTCACGTATGACAAAGACACCGGGACACTCTTCGTCGTCGGCGATGGCGGTACCTCGGTCGTCCAGGTCAGCCTGACCGGGCAGTTGATCGACTCCATGACACTGGCCCCCGGCGGCAGCCCGCAAGGCACGGAATTCTACGATACCGAAGGCTTGACCTATGTCGGCGACGGCAAATTCGTGATGACGGAAGAGCGCGACCGCAATGCGGTCGAGTTCACCTATGCTGCCGGCACCACACTCACCCGCGCAGACGCCCAGACCGTCAATCTCGGAACCTTTGTCGGCAATGTCGGCCTGGAAGGCGTCACCTGGGACCCCGAGACCGGCGGCTTCATCTTCGTCAAGGAGAAAGACCCGCAAGCCATTTTCCAGACCGATATCGACTTCGCCGCCGGCACCGCCACCAATCCCGCCACGCCGGGAACCGAGCCGACCAATCTTTTCAACCCCGGCTCTGTGGGCACGATAGATTTCTCCGACGTCTATGCCCTTTCCAACCTCTCCGCCCTCAACGGCCAGGCCGATTCCAGCCACCTGCTGATCATCAGCCAGGAATCCGGCGAAATCGTCGAAGTCGGCCGCGACGGCACCGTCTACAGCACCCTCACCATCCAATCCGCTCCGGGCAATCCGCTGTCGGTCCCCGACCAGCAATATGAAGGCGTCACCATGGGCCCTGACGGCACGCTCTATATCACCAGCGAGAATGGCGGCGGGGACATCGACCATCCGCAGCTGCGGGTCTATGCACCGTCAACCGCGGTGAATGCGGCGCCCACCGCGGTCGCCCTGACCAACCAGGTCACCTCCATTGACGAGAACACCAGCACGGCGTCGCGCATCAAGATCGCCGATGTGAATGTCACCGACGACGGCCTGGGCACCAACCATCTCTACCTCACCGGCCCCGATGCCGGCTTCCTGGAGGTGGACAATACCGGTCTCTATATCAAGCAAGGCACCGTCCTCGATTACGAAACCAAGACCAGCTACACGGTCTCGGTCAATGTCGATGATCCCAGTGTGGGCAGCGACCCGGACGCGGTGAGCAGCCCCTTCACCCTCAATGTCAACAATGTTGTGAACGAGAATCCCGGCCACCCGGTGCTTTACATCTCCGAGGTTGCGCCCTGGTCCAGCGGCAACAGCCCCGTCGCCGCCGACTGGTTCGAAGTCACCAACACCGGCACCAGCGCGGTGGATATCACCGGCTGGAAGATGGACGACAATTCCAACTCCTTCGGCAACGCGGTGGCGCTCACCGGCATCACCAGCATCGCCGCCGGAGAATCGGTGGTCTTCGTGGAGACCACCGGCAGCAGCTTGGACACCGTCAAGGCTGCCTTCATCAACACCTGGTTCGGCGGCAACGCCCCGGCGGGCCTGCAGGTCGGCGGCTATGGCGGCTCCGGCGTCGGGCTTTCCACCGGCGGCGATGCCGTCAACCTCTACAACGCCGCCGGCCAACTTCAGGCCGGCGTGTCCTTCGGGAGCTCGGCCGCAGGTCCCTTCGAAAGCTTCGACAATTCTCAGGGTCTCAACAACAGCGCCATCGCCGATTTGAGCGCGGTGGCCCTTCACGGCGCCTTCGCTGCGGCCAATGACGGCCAGGAGATCGGCTCCCCCGGCACCGTCGGCAAAGTGTTCATCTCCGAAGTCGCGCCCTGGGCCAGCGGCAACAGCCCCGGCATGGCGGACTGGTTCGAGGTCACCAACTCCTCAGCCTTCGCCGTGGACATCACCGGCTGGAAGATGGACGACAATTCCCAGTCCTTCGCCGCGGCCGCTGCGCTCTCCGGCATCACCAGCATCGGCGCCGGCGAGTCCGTGATTTTCATTGAAACGTCCAACCTCGCCGCCGCCAAGGCCGGCTTCCTCAACACCTGGTTCGGCAGCAATCCGCCGCCCAATCTCCAGATCGGCAGTTATAGCGGCTCGGGAGTCGGGCTCTCGACCTCGAGTGATGCGGTCAATCTCTACAATGCCAGCGGCGTGCTTGAGGCCAGCGTCAATTTCGCCGCCTCGCCGCCCGGCCCCTACCCCACTTTCGACAATGCCGCGGGCCTCAACAACGCGACCATCTCGCAGCTGAGCGCCAATGGCGTCCATGGCGGTTTCACCGCGGTCAATGACGCCTTGGAGACGGGCTCGCCGGGCGGGATCGCGGTGGTGAACGCCCCGCCGGTGGCCAGCGACGACAGCCTTTCGAACATCGCGGAGGATTCCGGCGCGCGCAGCATCAGCTTCTCGAGCCTTCTCGGCAACGACAAGGCCGGTCCCGCGAATGAAAGCGCCCAGGCCCTCACCATCATCGCCGTCGGCAACGCCGTGGGCGGCAGCGTGGCCATCCAGGGCGGCAATGTGATCTTCACCCCCACCGCGGATTACAATGGTCCGGCAAGCTTCGACTACACCGTGCAGGACAATGGCACCAGTTATGGCGTCAGCCACTTCCTCACCGATGTGGGAACGGCCAGCTTCGCCATCACCCCGGTGAACGATCTTCCCGTCATCACCTCGCCCTCCGGTTTCTTCCTTCCCGAGAATCACACAGCCGCGGGAACGGTGACCGCCACAGATGGGGACCATGACGCCCTCACCTTCAGCCTTTCGGGCGGCGCCGATGAAGCGCTGTTCACGATCACGGGCGCAGGCGACCTCAGCTTCATCAACCCGCCCGATTTCGAGACCCCGCTCGATGCCGGCCATGACAATGTCTACCAGGTCGAGGTCGCGGCCAATGACGGCTCCGGCACCCTGGTCACGCAACTCATTTCCGTCACCGTCACCGACGAGGCCGAAGCCGGCCTCACCGTGAATGGCGGCAATGGCGACGATGTGCTGAACGGCACGGCGGGCAACGACATCGTCAATGCCGGCAACGGCGCCGACCAGATCGACGCCGGCGACGGCAGCGACAATGTCTCGGGCGGCAATGGCGATGATGTCATCGCCGCCGGGCATGGCGACGATACCGTCAACGCCGGCAACAATGACGATTCCATCGATGGCGGCCTGGGCAACGACAATCTCGGCGGCAGCAACGGCAATGACAGTGTTGACGGCGGCGACGGCAATGACAGCGTTGACGGCGGCACCGGCAATGACGTGTTGGACGGCGGGACCGGCAACGACATCCTGGCCGGCGGCAACGGCACCGACCTGATCTCCGCGGGCGATGGCGACGACAGCGCCTCCGGCGATGACGGCAATGATGTGGTCAATGGCGATGCGGGCGATGACATATTGGCCGGCGGCAACGGCAACGACCAGCTTGATGGCGGCACCGGCAACGACACCCTCTCCGGCGAGGATGGCGCCGACAAGCTCAGCGGCGGCGACGGCGACGATGTCCTCAGCGGCGGCAACGGCAAGGACGTGCTGACCGGCGGCATTGGCGCCGACATTTTCGTCTTCGGCCCGCCCGGAGTCTCAGGCGGCGACGAGGTCACGGATTTCCTGCATGGCACCGACAGGCTGGAATTCTCCGCCGCCGATCTCGGGCTGGCGCCCGGCTCCCTGGATGCGGCCGACCTGGTGTTCGGCACCAAGGCGACGGATCACCATGGCGAGTTCGTCTATAATCAGGTGAACGGCAAACTTTCGTGGGATGCGGACGGCGTGGGCGGCGCCGGGGCGGTGGCGGTGGCGACGCTGGACACCCATGACGCGCTCGACCACGCCGATTTCCTGCTGATGTAACAGCCGGAAACGGTTCGGTAAACCGGCCCGGAATCCCGAAGCGGCAACGCTTACGGGGGCCCGGCGCCCTGCAACCGGTCCTCTGGCGATGGACCGGGACGGCGGTCTGGCCATAGCAAGAGGTTTTCGGCTCCGACGTTGATGTGGCCCGGTTCAGGGATATCGCCTATCTCACGGCGCGCCTCAGCGCTTTTCCTGCTTTCTTATTGGCGCGGGCAAAAGCCCTTTTCGATTTCGCGAAGGCAGCGCGGAAAGCTGACCAGGACAGGGTCCCTGCAACGCCAAGTTTCTTCATGCGTGCTGCCGCTGCCCTCTCATGAATCTTCATGAGCCGCGCGGTATTTTTCAACTCGGCCCGGTGCAGCTTCAATTCAGCCATGATTTTTCTGGCCGCAGGCCGTGCAGGAATCCTTCCTGCCTCGCGCTCCAAGGCCATAATGGCCTTGTTCATCGCTCCAAGCCGCCTGCCGATTAAAGTCGCGTGACCGTTGCTGAAGCCGATCATTGAGGTCTCCCTGAAAATACGTAGCCGGATGCGAAATACATCACGTTTTCAAATGGCCCTCCTGCAGCACAGGGTCATTGATTCGGATCAAGGTCCAAATCAAGAATTGTCGCGATGCAGGAGGGCTTGGGCGCGGTCTCGCGCCTCACACTCTTGTGGAGGCCGATCAAGCGGAGAAGCCTGGGTAAGGTGGCGGTTGGCCGCCGTGCCGCGGCAAGCGGTGTAATGCCGCTTACAGGAGGCTCATGGTCACGAATCCGGCTATGCCCCAAAACACCAGAAAGCCGACAACCCCGAAGACCCTTGCTTTCGAGCCGGGCCTCACTTGCTCGGCGTAATCCATATGAGCCATGTCCTGATGCCCCCAAAAAGCTCGCGGGGCACAGCATGAGGAACGCTCCTTGACAGTTCGTTTCAAATTGTCAGCACCTCGGAAAGCTGGTTAAACCTGCTTATCCATGAGACACTGCCGATAGCCTGCAAAAACCACGCGGGCTTTCCTTCGTATTGGCTGCCTACATGGCATCGGGTCAGCAAAAGCCGCTGATGACAAAGCAGCACCCTGTTCAAGTGGCTCTCATATGCATGAAGTCGAGTGAAGAACGTGCGAGGCGTGAACAAGATTTGTTATTACAACTGCCTGGGCTCGACAGTACCGATCAATGTTTCTGCGGTTTCGCTATGTCCGCCCGCCCTAGAGCACTGGTTGCTTTCGGCGGGCAAACACATTGCAGGCACCAGACTATGCCTGCGACAACACCGCATGGTTGGTTGTTACTAATCAACTTTGATTCACCCTGGCACGGGCCTACCCTGCAGCCGCAAAACCCAAAGGGAGGACTAAATGGAGTCCAAAAACCTTAGGGGGATTTTGCCGATCCTGGCTGTTGCGTTCTCGGTATTTTGTATCACGCCATCCCATGCGGCGACTTTTGTCGATTGGGCCAATTGGGCGGACACTCCGGTGACAGCCAATACCGTTGTCAACGCCATCGGCTCAACATCGGACGGTCTCAATATTACCTTTGGGGGTTATACAACGGGGATCGACTACCCGTCTTGGACCGGTGCTGAGTATAGCGGTGGGAATGTTGCCAATCCACCGCCCGAAGCATATGGAGCGTTTCAAATACTTGGTGGTCAGATAGCGCAAGGCACCAACTGCAATTGCCAAATTCCGGAAAACTATACAGTCAGAGCTCCGCTGCTGTTCGCCCGCAATATGGTGCTTGCCGTCTGGGACCAAGCCGGTGATGGACCGACACTCGAATTCACCGCTCCATTCGTTGTTCTGTCCGGAGACGCACAGTTGGTCGGCACAACCACGGACAGCGGCGGCAACACTCTCTACATCATGAAGGGAGCTGGCATCATCCAAATGACGTCCGGTTTTGGCGCTACCTGGTTAAGCCCCATCTCCGGCGATCAATACGAAATTACAGCGGGCGTCGTTCCCGAGGTCGGTGCGTGGGTGTTGATGCTAACTGGCTTCAGTGCCACGGGGTGGATGCTGCGGACTAGACGTAAGAGGGCATTGGCAGTGGGCTAACAGATGGCCTGACGGATATTTTGTACCAGCATGAGTGAGACTACTGCATAGCCGGCAACATGACTTTCAAAGGTCAGAACAGCTGGTAAGCCTTTGATTATAGATGGTGACCCCGGCAGGATTCGAACCTGCGACCGCCGGATTAGAAATCCGATGCTCTATCCAACTGAGCTACGGAGTCACTAGGGTCATTGTAAGGGCGCAAGCCCGGATTCCCTACCCCAAATCCACCATGGCCGGGCCCCCGCGCAAAGCGCGGCCGGAGAACATGCTTCACGACCGGCCATCCATGGGCTAATGCGACCAGGGCTGCTTGCGGTCGAAGCGGAAATTGTCGGAATAGGATTTGGGCCGCGGCTTGGGGAGATGCGGCTCGAACACCTGGTAGGCAATGCCGTGCTTCTTGGCATAAGCCACAGCCTCCTCACTGGTGTCGAATTCCAGCGCGATCTGCTGGCGCATATCGTCGGAGCTGGTCCAGCCCATCAGGGGATCGGGCGCCTTGGGTCTTTCCGGCTCATATTCCAGCAACCATTGCTTGGTGCGGGCCTTGCCCGACTGCATGGCATTGCGGGCCGGTTTGTAGATGCGCGCGCGCATGAGGACTCCCTGATAGACTCGTGCCGGCACATCATTCTATCTGCGCGCGGGGCTGCCGGCAGCCTCGCTACGCTCGGCTAGCGCTCTTTTTTCATAAGCTCGCTTCGCTCGCTAACGAAAAAAGGCGTGGTCGGAGCGGCGTGATTTGAACACGCGACCCTCTGCTCCCAAAGCAGATGCGCTACCAGGCTGCGCTACGCTCCGAATTCTGCCAAAAATTGGCCGTACCGCAGTCAATACAATGACTTGCTGCCAACGAACAAGTACAGACGCCGGACCAGCCATCGCTTCGGAAAAAGGCAACCATGAGGCGGCGCATGCTCGCGCGCTCCGCGCCCGCATAGCACTCCGTTTTCGGAAGCGCGCTAACGCGCACCAACGAAAACGGGTGTGGTTTGGACCTCTGCCCCCAAAGCAGATGCGCTTGCGCCACGCTCCGAATTCTGCGCCAAAAGGCCGGAAAACCGGCCCGGACGGCTGCCTCCCTTACAAGATGGGCGGTCGAGGAGCAATGAAATCAAAGGCTTTGACAGGCCGGGCAGAACGGCCCGCCTGCCGGTCCCGCCCAGCTTATAAAAGCCCCAGGCAGCGGGTCGGTCATCCGCTTTGATCTCCATCAAGGCGTTTGCCCCTTTCCGCGGGCAAGAAAATCGCATGGAAAGCAATGCCCAATCGACCGACTTTTCGGCAACGGCCGAGTTCGGCTGGACCAATTCGGCCTTCGACGGCCACCTGCTTTACACCATGCCCGCCTTGCTCAAGGAACTGGCGCGCGTGGACGCCAAACGGATACTGGACATCGGCTCCGGCAACGGGGCCATGGCGAATCACCTGCATGCCCTTGGCTTCGAGATGGTCGGAATGGACTGTGACAAGGCCGGGGTGGAAATATCCAGGCAATCATTTCCGCATGTCCGGTTCTATCAGTTTGCGGTGGAGGACGATCCGGACCTGCTTCTCCGCAGTGAAGGCAAATCCTTTGACTGCGTGGTTTCCACCGAAGTCATCGAACACTTGTTCGCGCCGCATCTTCTTGTGCGTTACGCCGCCGGCGTGCTCGACCCGGGCGGGATTTTTATCGTCTCCACTCCCTATCACGGTTATTGGAAGAACCTGCTCATGGCCATCGCCGGGCGTTGGGACCACCATCTGGGCCCTTGGTGGTGGGGCGGCCATATCAAATTCTGGAGCCGCAAATCGTTGACGGCTTTCCTGGAGGCAAACGGTTTCGAGGTGATCGGATTTCGCGGTTGCGGGCGTGTTCCCTATCTGTGGAAAGGAATGGTGCTCACGGCCAGGAAAAAAAGCCTCCATGCGCCTCAGGGCAAGTCGGGCTTGAACCTCCAAACCCCTCTGCCCGCCGGCGCGCCGAACACGTGACCGCTCATTGGTCTGCGAACCGGCCCACAAAAGCGAAGGGCCATTCCTTCCCCATCAGGGTGAACAGCTTGCTGTCCGGGTCATAAGCAATTCCGTTCAGCACAAAGTCGCTGTCCCGCCCGGTGTAATCCCGCTCCTCGCCGGTCATATGGTCCCAGAGCGTGTCCATCCGCGCCATGGCCTCGACACAGCCGGTCTTCTCGTCCAGCCGCACGATGGTGCGCGTCATCCAGATATTGGCGTAGATTTTCCCGTCCACATATTCCAGTTCATTGACGTTATCGACGGTCTTGTTCCCCATCCGCACGACCACGTCGCCCTTGATGGCGAAACTCTCCGGATCGGCGAAATAGAGATGGTCGCCGCCGTCGCCGAAGATGAGGTAGCGCCCGTCATTGGTCATGCCCCAGCCGTCATGAGGATTCTTCAGGGTACGGATCAGCTTGAAGTCCTTGTCATAGACAAAGACCAGGTGATCCTGCCAGGTGAGCTGATAGGCGCGGCCGCCCAAGAAAGTGAGTCCTTCCCCGAAATATTTCTGCCCGTAATCGGCAAGCTCGGTGACCTTGCCGCCGGAGTCCATCTTCAGGAGCCGGGTACCGCCGCCCAAGGATCCGGTGCTCTCGTAAAGCGCATGATCGTGAAATTCGAGGCCCTCGGTGAAGCCCAGCACATCGCGATAAATCTTGTGATCGACCTCGAAGCGCATGGCTTTGGGCGCCGGGCAGCCCGAAGCCGCCAAGGCGGCTTGCGGGCCGGTCAAAGAGGCCAGAAGGCAAAAGAACAGGACGATGCCGGCGCGCATGGCTGGACTGGATAGCACGGTTAAGGCCGCGGACAAGGTAATGCCTTACAGGAAGGAGGCCCAAGCGGGGGCGTTGTCAGGCAGCCTGTCTTAAGAATGCTCTTTGGCCTTGGCTTTTGCTGCAAATGGCGGAAAATCGGGGGATTGTCGTCGAATGACAGGGTTTGCGACAATTCCCATTTGCACCCGATAGCGCCAGACACCACATTAGAGGCCATGATCAAGGACGAAGCCAAGCCCCATATTCTCCTGGTCGAGGACGCCAGGGATATCCGCGAACCCTTGGCCCGCTATCTGCGCGAACATGGCTACCGCGCCACAACCGCGCCGGACGCCGCCGCCGCCCGCAAGGTGATGAAGGCCGCCGCCATCGACCTGGTGGTGCTGGACATCATGATGCCGGGCGAAGACGGCCTCTCGCTCTGCCGCTCCATCCGGGAGACCTCGCAGATTCCGGTGATCCTCTTGACCGCGCGCGGCGAAGAGGTGGACCGCATCATCGGCCTGGAAATGGGGGCCGACGATTATATCGCCAAGCCCTTCAGCCCCCGGGAGCTGATCGCCCGCGTCACCGCCGTGTTGCGGCGCACCCAGGCCTTGCCGCCGCGCCAGAAGCCGCCGGGGGCCGATCGCATCAAATTCGGCGATTGGACGCTCGATACCGGCCAGCGCGAGCTGATCGGCCAGGACGGCATCGCCCTTCCCCTCTCCAGCGGCGAATTCCGCCTTCTCACCGCGCTGCTGGAACGGCCGAAGATCGCGCTGACACGCAATCAGCTTCTGGACCTTACCAAGGGCCGGGATGCCGACCTGTTCGACCGCTCGATCGATAACCATGTCAGCCGCTTGCGCAAAAAAATCGAGCCCGATCCCAAGAATCCCCGCTATATTAAAACGGTTTGGGGAGGCGGCTATATCTTCGCGATGGAGCCGGAAGCCGCATGAAGTTGCGCCGATGAAATTAAGATTGTGGCCCCGCACGCTCGTCGTCCAGCTGATCGCGGTGACCGCGGCGGCCGTGGTGGTCTCGAACCTGGCGGTGGCCTATTGGTTCGAAACCAGCAATGAGCAGCAGAATGAGGTTCAACTGAATGAACGCGTGCTGGACCGCGCCAGCACGGTTTTGACCACGCTCCGCGCCATCCCGCCCGAGTCGCGCCCCGTGGTGATGAAGACCTTGGGCGGCCGCTTCTGGCAATTCACCGAAATCCCGCCGCCGAAAAAGAAGATGGTGATGACCGAGGAGGAAAGCCGCCTCGCCCAGCGCCTGATCGCGGTTCTGCCGCCCCGCGCGCAAAAAGCGCCCATCTGGGTGCAATTGCACGAAAAGCCGTCCAGCCTCGCCAGCGACCTGTTGCCGCCGGACACCGTTCGCAATGCCGAAGCCATCCGCGTGGTGGTGCCGCTGGACCGCGATACCTTCCTCTCCGCGGTCAATATCCGCCTGCCGGAATCCTGGCCGATCGAACTGGTGGTCGCCACCATCGCCGCCATCCTGGTCGCTTCCGCCGCCGCCGCCATGATGGCGCGCCGGGTGGTGCGGCCGCTGTCGGAATTGACCAGCGCCGCCTCGGTGGTGGCCCATGGCGGCAATGCCCCGCCGGTCGAGGAAAAAGGCCCGGACGATGTGCGCAACGCCGCCATCGCCTTCAACCGCATGACCGAAAAAGTCACCAAAACCCTCGACAGCCAGCGTCACCTGCTTTCCGCGGTCGGTCATGACCTGCGCACGCCTTTGACCGCCATGCGGATCAATCTGGAATTCATCGAGGAAGAAGAGCTTCGGGAAAGATTGCTCTCCAACCTGGAAGAACTCCAGGAATTGACCGAACAGGTTCTTTCGGCGGCCCGCGGCGCCGGCGGCGAAAGCAAACGCAATGTGGACCTCTCGGCCCTGGTCGAGAGTCTCGTCGCCGACCTGGACGACCTGGGAGAGCCGGTGACCTGGCGCAACAGCAACACGCCCGCGCCGGTTTCCTGCCGCCCCAATGAGATCCGGCGGGCGGTGCGGAACCTGGTGGAGAATGCGGTCGCCTATGGCAACAAGGCCGATGTGCAGATCGCCGACAATGGCGCCGGCTATGAGATCGTGGTCGAGGATGAGGGACCGGGCATTCCCGAAGACGATCGCCAGCGCGTGTTCGAGCCCTTTGTCCGGCTGGAGACCTCGCGCAATTCGGCCACCGGCGGCACCGGCCTGGGGCTCACCCTGGTCAAGGCCATTGCCGAGGGCCATGGCGGCGGCGTGGTCCTGGAGAATCGCGAGACCGGGGGCCTGAGGGCGCGGATGATCCTGCCCCGGATCGACATCGCCGCGCAGTAGTTTCTGCTGTCAACGCGATTTCCCAGCGGTCCAGAAATTCAACGGCATTTCAAGCCGTTGTTTTCATCTCCTGAAATCATGCATGAAGCCGAATAGCCGTGCTTCCGCCACCTTGGCGGCATACACTCTCGAACGATGACCGATCCGCTCTACCGCAAGGAGATCCTGCGCCTGGCCGCCGATGCCGCGGGCGCCGGCCGGCTGGCGCACGCCAGCGGCAGCGCCACCGTCGCCAATCCCGCCTGCGGCGACCGGGTGACGGTGGATGTGACTGTGGAAGGCGGACGGATCACGGCGCTGGCCCATCACACCAGGGCCTGCATCCTAACCCAGGCCTCGGCGGCCATCCTGGGCGCGGATGCCGTCGGCCTGAACCGCATGGAGGTCGCACGCCTGGCCGAAGCCGTCCGTGCCGCCCTGGCGGGCGGCCCCATGCCGCCGGCGCCCTTCGATGTCTACGCCGTGTTTGACGGGCTGATTCCGCACAAGCCGCGGCACAAATGCGTGCTGCTGCCGCTCGAGGCCGCGCTGGAAGCCCTCTCGGTGCTGGAACTGTCCGAGCCGGGTGCCTGAAAGCGCACCCGCTCATCCACCCTGCGCCGGATGGAATTCAGATCTCGTCGGCGCGGCTGATGACGCGGCTCGCCAGCCCGTACTTCACCGCTTCCTCCGCCCCCATCCAGAAATTCCGCTCGGTGTCGGCCACCACTTTTTCATAAGGCTGGCCGGTCTCCATCGCGATTTCCTTGATCAGGCGGGCTCGCATCTTGATGATCTCTTCCGCCTCGATGGTGATGTCGGAAGCCTGGCCGCGCACTCCGCCCAAGGGCTGATGCAGCAGGAAGCGGGTGAAAGGCAGGCAGAAGCGGTTCTCCCGCTTGGCGCCCAGATAGATATGCGCGCCCGCCGACGCCACCCAGCCGGTGCCGATCATCTTCACCTTCCCGCCGACAAAGCGGATCATGTCATGGATGGTGTCGCCCGACTCGACATGCCCGCCCGGCGAATTGACGATCACCCTTATATCGCCCTCGCTCTCGTTATAGGCGAGGAGCTGGGCGGTGACCCGTTCGGCCATCTTCATGTTGACTTCGCCGAAGATCAGCACCGTGCGGGCCTTGAACAGCGCCTGGGCGACCGGCGAGGATTGCGGTTCCGGCGCCTTTTCCTTGTCGTCGTCTTTCTCTTCTTCGTCTTCGTCGTCGGCGCGTCGCAAGGCTCTACTCCAGATTAAGTGGGGCAATGATTCGAGGGGCATACTAGCCAGGATTGAGATGGGGGCAACCCGGCTATATTTCCATGAGTGATTGGGTCAAAACCGGCCCGATTTCGCCATGAATGACGAGGTCGGCATAAGGGTCTTGCTCGGTTGCCTCGCGGTTAAGGATCACGAGGAGCGCCCCGGCCCGCTTGGCCAGAAGCGGAAAGGCCGCCGCCGGATAAACCGAAAGGGAAGAGCCCAGCACCAAAAAAAGATCAGCCTGAAGGCTCGCCTGTTCGGCGCGCACCATTTCGCCTTCCGGCATGGCCTGGCCGAAGGAGATGGTGCCGGTCTTCACAATCCCGCCGCACAGGAGGCAGTCGGGCGCATCGCCATGGCGCTCGAAATGTTCCCGAATATCGGCGATCTCCACCCGCGTGCCGCAATCGAGGCACTTGGCATAACTGGTATTGCCGTGAAGCTCGATCAGCTTCCCGTCCGGCACGCCGGAGAGACGATGGAGATTGTCGATATTCTGGGTGATGACATGGCCGACATGCCCGCGCTTCATGAGCTCGGCGACGGCGAAATGCCCCGCATTGGGCTTCACCTGGTTCCAGGTTTCCTCCATCTCGAAGCGGCGCTCCCAGGAAACGCGGCGCGCTTCCGGATCGGCGACATAGTCCTTGAAATGCACCGGCATCATCTTGGTCCAGATGCCGCCGGGCGAGCGGAAATCGGGAATGCCCGATTCCGTCGACATGCCCGCGCCGGTAAAGACCACGCCCCGGCGCGCCGCGCGCAGCAAGGCGCGAAGCCCGGCGACGCCCGCTATTTGGCCGTGAATGGTTTCACCGTTCCGCAATCGGCCTTCACCCAATCGCCTTTGAAGCTGGAAGAACTCTCCGTGGCATGGCCCTGGATGTCGCCCTTGAAGCTGTAGCTCCCTTCATAATGGCTGTCGCCGCTCCAGGAAATCCGCGTCATGCCCCGGCCTTTCATGCGGCCGTTGCAGACGATTTCCGCCGTCACCGCCGCGCCGCTATTGCTGGTGATATTGCTGGTGCAGCCCATCTGGTTCTCCGGCATGGAAGGCGGCGCGTCCGCCTTGACCTGTTCCGCCGTCATGCAGATCTGGCTTGCCATGGTCTGGCCGCCCATCTTCATGCCCATGGCTTTCATCTTCTCCATCACCTCGGGCGGCATCTGCATGCTGGCCGAATTGATGGTGGTGGAGACGTTCCACAATCCCGCCTTGCCATGGCCGGCGAGCGCCAGCGATGAGGAGGCCAAGAGGGCAAGGCCGGCCAGGCAACAAAGGCGTGCTTTCATGGGGTCCCTCCCAAAGTCAATTCCAGCGAATTTCGCGGGAATTTCGCATGTCCGGCGGCGGCGGAAAAGACCCGCCATGCTGGAGCGGTTCCAGGAAAAATGTGCAGCGGTTTTCCGTCAGGAACCGCGACAAAACAAAGACCTAGAGAATTTTCGCGATTCAACGAAGAGCGAAAATGCTCTAGGATGATTGACCAATTTCCAAAGGGGAACCGTCATGGCGGATGAAGCAAAGGGGCTGGAACGGCGCGATATCCTGATCGGCGCGGCCACGATTGCGGGCATCGCCGCTGCGGCCGGCGCCGCCGCCCAGCCGTCGCCCGCGCATCTTGCGGACGTGCCGCTCAAGCCGGAGAACAAGATCACGGTGGAACGCCGGGGACCGATCGTGCTGATCGGCATCAACCGGCCTAACATCCAGAACCGCATGGACCCCGAGGCCTCCCATGGCCTCGCCAAAGCGCTGACCGATTTCGACCGCGACGACTCCTTGCGCTGCGCCGTCCTGTTCGGGCATGGCGATAATTTTTCCCGCGGCGTCGATGTGGACGCGCACAAGGCCGCTATCGGCGAGACACCGGCTTTCGACAATAGCGGGCTGGTCGACACCATCGGCAAAAGCCCCAAGAACCGGCTCGGCAAGCCCTTGATCGTGGTGGTGCATGGCGACACCTGGAATCTGGGACATGAGATTTTCCTCTCTGCCGATATCCGCGTCTGTGCGGCAAACACCAATTTCGGCCAGGACGAAACCAGCCATGCGCGTTTCCCGGGCGGCGGCGGCACCATCCGCTTTGTGCGCGAAGTGGGCTGGGGCAATGCCATGCGCTATGTGCTGACCGGCGATCACTGGAACGCCCAGGAAGCCTATCGCATGGGTGAGGTGCAGGAGGTCCTGCCCAACAAGGACGCAGCCTTGGCGGCGGGCATCCGTCTTGCCAACAAGGTGGCGGCCTGCGGACCGCTCGGCATCAAGGCATCGCTTCTCTCTGCCCATGCCGTGACGGATGTCTTCGAAGCCGATGCCTTCTCCCGGCTCGGCAAGCAATATAATGACCTTTATGCGACGCGGGACTTTCAGGAAGGCCGCGACGCAGAAGCGCAGAACCGCCCGCCTGTCTATATCGGTCGTTGAAGAACCGCGCCTGCCGCACCAGATTGGGTTCGCGTGCACCGGCGGGATGCCGGTCCCACGCTGATTCAACCCGGTTCATCCTGAAGGATTTTTCATGCAGACCAAGGCCTATGCCGTCCAATCCGCCACCACCGAATTCGCGCCCTTCACCATCGACCGGCGCGAGCCTGGGCCCAAGGATGTCGCCCTCGACATCCTCTATTGCGGCGTCTGCCATTCCGATCTTCATACCGCCCGCGGTGAATGGCACGGCGTGCAATTTCCCTGCGTGCCCGGCCATGAGATTGTCGGGCGCGTCACGCGCGTCGGCGCCGCGGTGAAGAAATTCAAACCCGGCCAGCTGGTGGGCGTGGGCTGCATGGTGGATTCCTGCCGCACCTGCAATGCCTGCAAGGAAGGACTGGAGCAATATTGCGACGGGCCGGTGAGCTTCACCGGCACCTATAACGGGCCGGCGGGTGGCGGCCCCAACACCTATGGCGGCTATTCGGCTGCCATCACGGTGAATGAAGATTTCGTGCTGGCCATCGGCCACAAGGAAAAAGACCTTGCCGCCGCCGCGCCGCTGCTTTGTGCCGGAATTACGACATGGTCGCCCTTGCGGCACTGGCAGGCCGGTCCGGGCAAGAAAGTCGGCATTGTCGGCATTGGCGGGCTGGGCCATATGGGGATCAAGCTGGCGCATGCGCTTGGCGCTCATGTGGTGGCCTTCACCACCTCCAAAGACAAAATCGCCGACGCCAAAAAACTCGGCGCCGACGAGGTCGTGATTTCCAAGGACCCGGACGGGATGAAAAAGCATCGCGCCAGCTTTGACCTGATCGTCAACACGGTGGCCGCGCCGCTCGACCTGGACGTCTATATGGTTCTGCTCAAGCGCGATGGCGCTCAGGTCCTGGTAGGCGCACCACCCACGCCGCACCAGCCGCCCGCGGCTTACCACCTGATCTTCAAGCGCCGCAGCCTGGGCGGCTCGCTGATCGGCGGCATTGCGGAGACCCAGGAGATGCTGGATTTCTGTGCGGAGCATGGCATCGTCTCCGACATCGAGATGATCAAGATGGCGGATATCGACAAGGCCTATGACCGCATGCTGAAAAGCGACGTCAAATACCGCTTCGTGATCGACATGGCGACGCTGCCATGAGGCCGGAGGAATTCGGCGTCATCACCACCACGGTGGCGGAGGCGGCCGATGCCGACCGCCTCGCCGCCTTGCTGCTCACAGAAAAACTCGCTGCCTGTGTCCAGATCATGCGGGTGGAAAGCCGCTATGTCTGGAAAGGCGAAACCAACCACACCCCCGAATTCATGCTCCTGATAAAAACCCGCGCCAGCCTGTTCGGCGCGGTGACGGAGAAACTGATGGCCGAACATCCTTATGAGACGCCGGAAATCGTCGCCACCCCGTTCGTCGCGGGCCTCCCGGCCTATCTCGACTGGATGGAAGAAAACACCAGGCCGCCCGAGGATTAAGGGCCGCTGCCGGTCTTGGCCAGGCGGCAGTTGAGGTGCTCGACCGTGCCGGGCATGGCGGTCTGCGAGCATTGCTCATTGGCGTCGCGCGCCTGGCGCTGGGCATTGAACGCCGCGGCATCGGCTTGCGTTTTCTCGATCTTCCGCGGATCGACACACCCGGCAAGAACGATAGGGAGAACGACCAGAAACGATCCACGCAGCATATCCGCATGCTAGCGCAAGGGGGACAGCCGATCCAGCAGCGAAGGCCAGTCCGGTTGAAGACAACGCACTGCGGCATCGGGCCAGGCCACTGCCAGCGCGCCCACATATCCCTCGCCCGGCTTGAGGTCCATGATTGTCCAATCGGGACATGGCTGTCCTTTCATCATCAAGAAAGGCGCTTCGGCGGCCCCACCGGTGCTGAAATCCGTCAGCGGAAAGCGCAGGCCCAGGCCGGTCGCTTTCACGAATGCCTCCTTGCGAGTCCAGATCGCGTGAAAAGCCCTTGGCTGTTCCTCCGCCGCCGTCTGCAGCACACTCTCCAATTCCACCGGCGCGAAATGGCGGCGCGCGATTTTTGCAAAGTCCGCCATCTCCTTGATCCGCTCGACATCCACGCCCACCGGAGCCGAGGCCACCGCGACCAGCGCGACATCGCCCGAATGGCTGAGATTGAAGTGCAGGTCTTTGCCGCCGCCGGTTAGAAAGGGACGGCCATTCTCCCCGGCCGCGAAAACAAGCGAAGCGGGCGGCTGATCGAGATAGCGCGCCAATATCAGCCGCAACGCGGCATGACTTGCGGCAAATCTGTGTCCGTCACATTTCTGCCGGAATCTCGCCGCGCGCGCCTGTTCTTCCGCCGGGAGCAGTGCTTCTAACGGCTCGGGAATCCCTGCAAGAGCGACAATCCAGCAGTCGGCGGCACGGAAACCGGGAATGGGGCATGCGTGCTGTGCCTCAACAGGCCGGTCGGCCTCAGTCCCATCGCCAGCCATTTTTCGAAAGCAGATATCGTCCGGAACCGGATTGCAGGCTCGCACATTGCGCTGATGCGAGTCAAAGCGCGCCACGCGCGGGGACATGTTGCCGGGATGAGCGATTATTTCAACAACCTGATGGGAAGTCCCGTTCCCGGTCCCGGAGCTTATCCGACATCTTCGCCGCTTCTGTCGGATGGAAAAGCGCACCGGTTGCACGCCGCCTGGAACCCGCTTCAGGCCCGCGGGAGCTGGGAGCATAAATGCGTCCATCAATTGTTTGAGGAACAGGCCCGGCGCACGCCCAACGCCACGGCGCTGAGTTTCAAACAGCAAACCCTCACCTATCGCGCACTCGACCGCAAAGCCGATGCGATCGCGGACCGGCTCAGGGCGGTGGGTGTCGCGCCCGGAGTTCTGGTCGCGCTCTTCCTGGAACGCTCGCCCGATTTGGTGGCGGCCATGCTGGGCGTGCTCAAGGCGGGCGGCGCTTATGTGCCGCTGGACCCGAGCCATCCGCTCCGCCGGTTGTCCTATCTGATGGCGGACGCCAATCCTCTGGCGGTTCTGACCGAGAATGCTCTTCTCGAAAGACTGCCGCGGCACCCGGCGCAACCCGTCCTGGTCGATGACGACACGCCGGCTGCCATCACCCACGGCTTCGACGGTGCAGGTGCTCCTGCGCCAGGCGATCTCGCTTATGTCATCTACACCTCGGGCTCGACCGGATTGCCCAAGGGGGTCGAAGTCGAGCATCGCGCGGTGGTCAACATGCTGGCGGCGATGCGGGCGCGGCTGGAGCTTACGCCCGCCGACATCATGCCCGCCATCACCACGCTCTCCTTCGACATCGCGGTGCTGGAGATATTCCTGCCCCTGGCCGTCGGCGCCCGCATCGTGCTTGCGCCGGCGGAAACCTCACGCGACGGCAAGGCGCTCGCGGCTTTGCTGGAAACGTCCGGCGCCACCATCCTGCAAGCCACGCCCGCAACGCTGCGCATGTTGCTGGATGCCGGCTGGCGCGGCGGCAAACTTCTCAAGATTCTTTGCGGCGGCGAAGCCTGGACCACCGAACTGGCAAGCGCGCTTCTTCCCCGCTGTCAATCGCTCTGGAACATGTATGGCCCGACCGAAACCACGGTCTGGTCCGCCGCCACCGAAATCAAAGCCGGACAGCCGGTCGTGATCGGGCCTCCGATCGCCAATACCAGCTTTCATGTCCTGGACGACAATCTCCGGCCGGTACCGGGCGGCATGCCGGGAGAGTTGCACATCGGCGGCAGCGGACTGGCGCGCGGCTATCACGGCCGGCCCGGCCTGACGGCAGAAAAATTCCTGCCCGATCCTTTTCGTGACGAAGACGGCGCGCGCCTTTACAAGACGGGCGATCTCGCACGCTCCCGTCCCGATGGAAGCTTGGAATTCCTGGGCCGGATCGATCACCAGGTGAAGATCCGGGGCTGCCGGATCGAACTGGGAGAAATCGAGGCGGCGCTGGCCGCAATTCCCGGCGTGCGCCAGGCCGTGGTGGTTGCGCGCGAGGACAGGCCGGGTGAAAAACGGCTGATTGCCTATCTTGTCGCCGATGCCCCCCGTCCCACCGCCCGGTTGCGCAAGCTTTTGAAGGAAAGCCTGCCCGATTACATGCTGCCGGCGGCATTCGTGGCCCTGGACCGTCTGCCGCTCACCTTGAGCGGCAAGCTGGACCGCAACGCCTTGCCTGCGCCTCCAAGCGAAACAACCGGTTTTTCGCCGCCCCTCTCGGCGACGGAGATCGCCCTGGCGCGCATCTGGCAGGAGATTCTCGGCATCCGCCGCGTGGCCGTGGAGGACGATTTCTTCGAGCTGGGCGGCCATTCCCTGTCGGGAGTGCGGCTGATCGAGCGGATCAACAGGTCCCTGGGTTCGACGCTGGCCATCGCCGACATCTTTCAGTATCCGACGTTGAAGTCCCTGGCACGGGCCATTGACGGACAAAGGACAGACATCGCGGTTCCGGATTATCCGCCCGGCGTGACGCCGGTCGGCGTGCCGGTCGCGTTGGGCGCCGGCCGGCCGGTCTTTTGTTTTCCCGGCCTCGGCGCCACGGCTTACGCCTTCCATCTCCTTTCGGAGCGGATCGGCGCGGACCGCCCCATGCTGGCGATCGAGATGCACCGGCTCGAGCTGGATCCCCATCTGCTCCGCTCCATGGAATATACGGCCGAAGCGGTTGCCGGGCGTATCATGTCCGTGCAGCCGGAAGGACCTTACGCCCTCCTCGGATATTCCTTCGGCGGACAGCTCGCCGTTGAAGTCGCGCGCAAGCTGGTCGGCCGCGGTCAGACGATCGAGTCGCTGATCGTCCTTGATGCCTATCCGCCGGGCGTGGAGAAACGCCGCAGGGGATTGCGCCGCATCGCCGCCCATCTCCGGATGATGACGCGCGACGGCGCGCCTTATATTTCCTCCCGCATCAGGAAACGCATTTACACGCCCAAAAGCGAGACGGAACGGCGGATGATGGAGGCCAAGAAGCTGTGCGAGGAGGCCTGCGGCGCCTATCGTCCGGAATCTTTCCCCGGCGCGCTCACCCTGGTTCACGCCACCCGGCACGACGAGCATATCGAGGTCCTCAATCCCGATGGCGGCTTCGGCTGGGTGTCGGTGTGCGCGGGCGGGGTCGAGGTGATCCCCATGTCCTGCCACCATCTGGAGTTCTTCCAGGAACCTTATATCGGCGCGCTGGCCGGCCACCTCGGCAGGCTGTTAAGCGCGCCGGCCGGCGTCTGTTCCAAGGCAAACGCCGCGGCCGCCGCCTCGTAATATATTGCGATATATAGCCCTTCGCGCCCGGATCACCTTGAGAAGCTTGTCATGGCGGCGCAATATCCTGCCCACGCGAACCAATGGGAGATTCCCATGCTGCACCTCACCGTAAATGGCGAAACCCGGATGCTCGGCGATGACGTCGATCCGGCGACACCCCTTCTGTGGGTCCTGCGCGATCATCTGGGCCTGGTCGGCAGCAAATATGGCTGCGGCGTCGCCCAATGCGGCGCCTGCACCGTGCATGTGGACGGCAAGGCAGTGCGCTCCTGCCAGTTGACGGTGGGAAGCATCGGCAGCAAGGCGATCACCACCATCGAGGCGATCGGCAACACGCCCACCGGCGTGAAGGTCCAGCAGGCCTGGATCGAAGCCGCGGTGCCGCAATGCGGCTACTGCCAGGCCGGCCAGATCATGTCGGCGACGGCGCTGCTCAACCATACCCCCAACCCCGATGATTCCGACATCGATGCGGCGATGGCGGGCAATCTCTGCCGCTGCGGCACCTATGTCCGCATCCGCCGCGCGATCAAGAACGCCGCCGCCAAATCGGCCTGAATCAGAGGAGGCACCTGTGACCAACGCCCTCAAATTCGCCCAATCCGACGCCTATCTCGCCGAGCTGATCCGCGAGGTAAGGCACGTGCCTGACGAAGCGCTCAGCATGGGACGGCGGAGCTTCTTCAAGCTTGCCGGCGCCGGCACTGTCGGCCTGGTGCTTGGCTTCCATCTTGGCGACGAAGCCTTTGCCGCCGACACCACGCCGAGCAGCAATCTTCAGACCCTCAACGCCTTCATCCGCATCGCGCCCGATGACAAGATCACGATCTATTCCAAGTGCCCGGAGATCGGCCAGGGCATCAAGACCTCCTTCGGCGTGATCATCGCCGAGGAACTGGACGCCGACTGGAGCCATGTCACGATGGAGCAGGCGGACGTCAATCCCAAGGTTTATGGCGCCCAGGGCGCCGGCGGCTCCACTTCCATTCCCCGCGCCTGGAACCAGCTGCGTCAGGCCGGCGCTGGCGCCAAGGCGATGCTGATCGCCGCCGCCGCCAAGACGTGGAACGTCAATGCCAGCGAAATCACCGCCAAGGATTCGGTGCTGACCCATGCCGCCAGCGGCAAGACCGCGACCTATGGCTCTCTCGCCGCCGCGGCGGCGAAAATGCCGGTGCCGGATCCCGCAGCCTTGAAGCTCAAGACCCGCGCCGAATACCGCCTGATCGGCAAGCGCTATCGCGGCGTCGACGATCCCAAGGTGGTCACCGGCCAGCCCCTGTTCGGCATCGATGTGCAGCTGCCGGGCATGCTCCACGCCAATTTCACCAAATGTCCGGCGGTGGGCGGCAAGGTCAAATCCTTCAATGCGGATGAGATCAAGGCGCTTCCCGGCATCGTCGACGCTTTTGCGGTCGAAGGCACCGGCGTGCCGGTCGAGGTGATGCCGGGCGTCGCCATCATCGGCAAGGACACCTGGAGCGTGTTCCAGGCCAAGAACAAGCTGAAAGTCGCCTGGGACGAAAGCGAGGCTTCGAAGGATTCCACCTCGCAATTCGCGCTCCGGGCGAAAAAACTGGCGCCCAACTTCCCGGCGGAACCCGAGGACAATGTCGGCGACGTGGACAAGGCCTTCGCCGACGCCGCCCAAGACGGCAAGACGGTGGAAGCCTATTACGAATATCCCTTTGCCGCCCACGCCACCCTGGAGCCGATGAACACCACGGCGCATTGGCATGACGGCGTGATGGAATTATGGGTGCCGACGCAACAGCCCGATCGCGGCATGGGGCAGGTCAGCAAGATGCTGGGGCTGAAGGACGGCAAGGTCGTGGTGCACCAGACCCGTGTCGGGGGCGCCTTCGGCCGGCGCGGCACCAACGATTACATGCTGGAGGCCGCGGCCATCGCGCAGAAGGTCAACGCACCGGTCAAGCTGACCTGGACCCGCGAAGACGACTTCGCCCATGATTTCTACCGCCCCTCGGGCTATCACCAGTTCAAGGGCGCCGTGGACAAGGACGGCAGGCTCGACGCCTGGCAGGAGCATTTAATCACCTTCACCGTCAACGGCAAGCGGCCGGTGGCGGGCGGCGGTCATACCGACACGCTGAACCTTTCCACCATCGCGCCCAATCTGCGCCGCGCCACCACCATGATGCCGCTCCTGATCCCCACGGGATCGTGGCGCGCGCCGGGCGACAATGCCCAGGTCTTCGCGGTGCAGAGCTTCATGCACGAATTGTCGTCGGCCGCCGGGCGCGACCATGTCGAGTTCCTCCTCAATGCGGTCAACCGCAGCGTGCCGGAACTGGCGCCCAAGAATAAGAACGTCAATTTCAGCCCGGCCCGCGCCAGCGGGGTGATCAAGCTCTGCGCCGAGAAGGCCGGCTGGGGCAAGAGCCTGCCGAAAGGCAGCGGGTTGGGATTGGCCTGGTGCTACTCCCATCAGGGCCATGTGGCCCAGGCGGTGGAGCTCAGCGTCGATGCCAACAAGAAGATCAAGATCCACCGCATCACGGTCGCCATCGATGTCGGCCCGGTGATCGACATGGCGGGCGCCGAAGCCCAGGCGCAAGGCGCCTCCACCGATGCCCTCTCCACCGCCATGGGCCTTCAGCTCGCCATCGAAAATGGCCGCATCCAGCAGCAGAATTACAACGACTATCCCATCCTGCGCATGCCGTTTGCGCCCATGGCGATCGACGTCCACTTCCTCCAGTCGGACAATCCGCCGACCGGCCTGGGCGAACCGGCCTTCCCGGCCCTCGCCGCCGCCTTGGGCAACGCCATCTTCACCGCCACCGGCGAGCGGGCGCGGAGCATGCCCTTGCGCAATCTGGGTTACGCGCTGGTCTGACGATCGACAGCCGGGAGGGCTTGATCCTCGCGAGGCCTAAGAAGACGGCGGCGTCACAGCCGCCGTTTTCGTTCATGCCCGTCAAAGCGAAATCGCAGCAGCGGCCCTCCGGCGCGCCATCCGCATCATCCAGCCGATGCCGCCAAAGCCGGACAGCATCATCGTCCAGGTCGCGGGTTCGGGCACGAACTCCCCGAGATAGTCCTCGACCGTCAGACTTGTTGGCGTCAGAGAGAAATTGCCGACAATCACCTGGCCATACCAGTGCACAATACCTCCCCTGCCGGAATCCAGATTGGTCGAAAATGGCTGAGCGGGATCGGCCGGAATGTCGGAAGAATTCCCCGTGAGGCTGAACACTTCACTGCCATATATAAAAGTATTGCTGGTCATCACAATCGATCCGCTTGACTGACCGAAATATGTGTTACCCAAATCAACCGGTAACGGGAGGCCGGGGGAAGAGTGAAAAACGAAAGACTGGATTGGCCCGTGAATACCATATCCCGACTGAAAATTCAGATCGGGATCATATTCAATCGTTATCTCGAACGATCCGCTCAGAGGGCCGCTGTGATATAGCAGAGATGGATCTACATTGGGTTGGACGCCATCTACCGATCCCGTGAATGTCCCATCCCATATCGCAATCATCGTGGACGCATGCGCGCTACCAAGTGCCATCAACGCGGCAGGTGCAGCCGCAAGCCACCTCAGATGTTTGAACATGGGCTGTCCTCCTCTTGAGCCAGTATCGCCCGGCGATTCCTTCTCAGCGTCCGGCCGATGCCGCCAAACCCGAACAGCAGCAGCATCCAGATGGCCGGCTCGGGAATGATACTCGCCGTCAGCGTAAATGGTTGTCCGATGGCCGCGCTGTCCACAACCTGGTCCAGCGTGAAACTGACATAGCCGCTCGCCCCCTGCGCAAAGAAGGCGCCGTAAGCAGGGATGATCAGTGGATCGACATGATATCTGTTGTCGAATGTCCAGAAGTAGGAGATACCGTCGAACCCAGGAAACACATATCCATGACCAAAACTCTCGTCCCCGCCGGCGGCCGCCAATTGAGACGGATCCGTGCACCCCTCCGGCAACGGGCATCTATAGATGGCGGTATCGTCCCTGCTGAAGAGTTGATTCCCGGAAGGCGAACTGAAGCCCATCCCGGTAAAAGCCGGTCCCGTATAGGTGATGAGCAGCGTTCCGCCCGGTGTGTCGTCCTGCTGGAAATAGCCGTCATGCTGGAAATAGTCCGAGCCGAAATAGCGGATGAGCTCGTTGCCGTTCCAGTTCGAATCGCCAACGGTTCCGCTGATCGAAAAAATAACAGCCGCGCCGGCCGGTACTTCCGGCAGCAAGACGCCAAAAACCGCCGCCCAGGCAAGGACCAAAGCCGGTCCAAGACCTCTCAACTGCGCCTCGGATTTGGTGAGGACAACCGCCTGCTCCTCCGCATCCAGCCCCAAAGAGGCCTCCGTTGCTCAAGCTGGCAACGCTCGGGCGCGAGCCAATGTTCCCGCCTATCCGGCGGCAAGTCTGCGCTGTCTTCGACACGCGTTTGATAGGAACCGGATCGAAATTTCAAACGCTGGCTAGAGCTTTGGTGCGGATGGCCGTGGCCGCCCCATGCCGGCGGCACAAAACCCAAACCGCCGCGGAACTCACAGCTTCGCCACAACCTGTTTGGCCAGCGCCAGCTCCATGCCTTCCTTCTGATCGGCGGGAATCTGCTTGTAGAGGGTCAGCTTGAACGCACCGCCGCCCTTCTTCACCCAAAGCATGACCTGGGTGCCCTCGACCATAAAAAAGCTGTCGTCCCCGACGCCGGCAGGCTTCACCGCCGCTCCCGCCATTGCCGCCATGGCGGATTGGTTTTTGGCGCCGTCGAAGAACGCCGCGGTCTGGAGATTGAGGGTGACGAATTGCGCGCTGGGCGCGCGAGAACGTAGCATGGTATCGAACAGGCCCCAACCCAGATCACCCTGCTCCACGGTTTCCCTTCGCCTTGAATAATCGCGGACACCGATCGCAAACCGGCGCGTTATCATATGCTGGGCATGCTTAAGGAAGCAGCCATGCGGCTGACCCTTGCCATTGCTGCGCTGCTCCTCACCTGTGCCGGTCCCCTGCGGGCCCAGAACGGCCCCTCTGTGGCGTTTGGTCAGGTGACGGGTATTCCCATTCCCCTGCAGAGCGTCAGTGGCCGGTTCAGTTCGCTCAATCCGCTCGGCCGGCATGACTGTGCGGAGAAAAAAGTCACCGGCCGCGTCGTTTCGCCCACCTTGCTGCTGGTGCCGGAGCCGGTCTGCGGCCGGCGGGGCCAGACTTACGCGCTGGTGAATGTCCAACTGAGGCATCCCGCCGATGCCGCGCAAATGGTCCCCGGCCGGCGCGTCGATATAACCGCCGATTTCAAAAGAGCCTTGGAATCCCGCCCCTCCGTTTTCACGGCCGATTATGTGATCGCTGAGAAGGCCGCGATCGCAGGCGGCGATCCGGTCGCTCACTCCGCCCCGGCCTTCACCAGCTACATGATTTGCCAGCCGCCGGAGTTGGACGCGCTCGCCGGCGAGCTTGGCACCGATCTTTGTGTGCAGAACACGCTCCTTGCAAACCTCGCCGCGACAGGTCCGGCCTTGGCGGCGGCCGCCCGCGCCCCGTCGAAACCGCCGCCGGAAGACATGGTGGCCGGCGATGCGAATGCCATCGCCTGCGGCCCGGACCCCGGCGTTTCGGATCGTCACCTCACGGCCATCGCCTGCGCCCGCAACAGCTATTGGAGCTGGGTCAAAGCCATACGCGACGATCCCAAATTCTCGACCCCCGCCCCGCCATGACATGGCGGTGCCCTTTATGAGCACCGTCCCCTTCCGGGAATTCCCGCGCCCGCATCTGCCGGCGCAAAGCGACCGCCGCACCCGCATTGCCGCGGGTCTGTTGACGGGCGTCCTTTATGGCCTCCTCACGTTGATCGCCTTATGGTCTTTCAACCACGTCCCGGTCCCGGCTGCGACCAGGGAAATCACCGCTAGTCTGTCGCCGGAGGTACCGAAAAAAACCGTCCCTGAGCCGCCATCCCCGCCTCCCCTGGCCAGGCTTCGCGCCGAAAACCCGTCCCCGCCAGTCATCACCATTGCGCCCGCGCCCCTCACGGCCTCGGCGGCAGAAACCTCTCCCTTGGCCGGCGGCGCGGCCGGAGCCGGCGCGGGCGCCGGCGGCAAGGACGGCGCATCGGCCGGCTGCCTTGACGCGGCGTGGACGCGCGCGGTGAGCGAGCGGGTCCGCCAATTCTTTTACTATCCGCCCGCGGCGCTGGCCGTGCGCCGGACCGGCCTGGTCATGGTGCATTTCGCGGTGCGCCGCGACGGGCGGATCGAAAAGCTCGAAATCAGCAAATCCTCCGGAGATCCGGGGTTGGACAAGGCGGCCATCGACATCATGCAGAAGGCCGAGCCTTTGCCGCCCATTCCGGACCGGATGCATACCGATCGCGTCGATGGCGAGCTGCCGATAAACTTCGGAGTGCGGAGTTTCCACGGCGGCGGCAGCACGGGGACCTGCGGGTGAGCTGGCTTGGGATATCGCGCGCAGTCCAGCTGGCCATTACCAAAGCACGGCATGACATAGATGAGGATTGGACCGCTGTTTATCGTCGCTGCTTCCAGTCAACGATTCGGGGAACGCGGCGCCACCGTTACTCTTTGCAGGGCGTTCTGTTTCACAAATCCTCTGCCATCCTCTTCAGGAACTCTCGATGTTTTTGGATCACCGCCTGTATTTCAACGAGGTTTTCGAGAAGCCGGTTGGCAATCGCAAAATGCGGATGATCGCCGGGGATTTTTTCGATACGAGCGCGTTGATTTCTGATGCGATCCGAGCAAATGCCGAGCACTCTATCAGCCACTTCTATGCGCTCTGAAAGTCTTCCGAAGCGATCTTCTTCG
>CAZEFQ010000147.1:0-20081 GCA_964511505.1 uncultured Rhizobium sp. | reverse complement strand
GGGCCGGGAGAAATTTTCCTGGCCGAGGTGCATCGTCACGTCCGCGCCCGCAGCGACGACCGGGATGCCTTTTACACCTGGGAGGCGGAGCCGCAGCCGTTGGGCGAAGAGGCTTTGCGGGCCGTGTCGGAACTGGCGCGGGCGTTGAGGCGCATCGCCGATCCGCTGATGAAATTGGCACGGCTGCTGCGCAAGAAGATGGACGACAAGAGCGCAACCCTGGAGCCCTATACCAGGGCGCGGCTGGAGGCGGCGGCACGGGGACTGGAGCGGCGGGCGAAACTGGTGTTGCCGGCCTGGATACAGATGCTGGAGACGCTGGAAAGCGGGGAGATTCGCGAAGAGTTCACCGACTGGTTCGAAATCGCGCGCGACGAAGGCCGCGACGCCGATGTCGGTTTTGAACGGCATTGGGTGGACCCGACCGTGCCGCTGGCAGCGGAGATTCTGGCGCCGGCGCATGGCGCGCTGATCACTTCCGCCACCTTGCGCGACACAGGAGAAGAGAACGCCGAGACACATTGGCAGAGCGCGGAAGTGCGCACCGGAGCGCTGCACCTGCCCCTGCCCGCGCGGCGTGCCAGCTTCGGCTCGCCGTTCCGCTACCGGGACCAGGCGCGTATCTTCATCATCGGCGATGTGGCACGGCGCGATCCGGATGCGCTGGCGGCAGCGATGCGGGAATTGTTCCTGGCCAGTGGCGGCGGGGCGCTGGGGCTTTTCACTGCGGTCCGGGCCTTGCGCGACACAGAGGCGCGCATTGTCCAGCCGTTGGCCGATGCCGGCATTGCGCTTTATGCGCAGCATGTGGATCGCCTCGATACCGGCGCGCTGGTGGACCTGTTCCGGGTTGAGGAGAATTCCTGCCTGCTCGGCACCGATGCCTTGCGCGACGGCGTGGACGTGCCGGGCCGGTCGCTCCGGCTGGTGGTGTTCGACAAGGTGCCCTGGCCCAAGCCCACCATCCTGCACAAGGCGCGGCGCGCCCGCTTCGGACGCGGCTATGACGATCTGCTCACCCGCTTCCGGCTGAAACAGGCTTTCGGACGCCTGGTGCGGGGCCCGGAAGACAAAGGCTGTTTTGTGATCCTGGAAGGGGCGACACCCTCCCGGCTGCTGGCCGCCTTCCCGGAAGAGGCGCCCATCAAGCGCTGCGGCCTGGCCGAGGCGATTGGGGATATCAAGGCATTTCTGGGGTGACCCAGGGGAGCCATGTCCGTATAAAGCGGCCATGACGGAGATGCGGGAGATCGAGGGCGAAGAAGGTTATGGCCGCTTCTCGACCGGCATCCTGCCCAGCCATGTGCTGAAAAGACTGATCGCCACCGGCCGCGAAATTCTCTCCGATACGCCTTTCACCCAAGCGCAGATTCAGCCCGCCAGCATCGACTTGCGGCTGGGACCCTTGGCCTATCGGGTGCGCGCCTCCTTCCTGCCCGGCAAAAGCGCGACGGTCGAAGACAAGCTGGCGCAAGTCTTCATGCATGAAGTGGATCTCACCCATGGCGCCGTGCTGGAAGCGGGCTGTGTTTATATCGTGAAGCTCCTGGAGCGGGCGGATTTCTCCGCCCGCATCGCCGGCTCCGCCAATCCCAAAAGCTCCACCGGCCGCATCGATGTTTTTACCCGCCTGATTACCGATCATGGCGAGGCGTTCGACCGGGTGGAGGCGGGGTACCGGGGCCCGCTTTATGCCGAAATCAGCCCACAGACCTTTCCTATCCTGGTACGGGCGGGGACAAGGCTTAACCAGTTGCGCATCCGGCATGGTTCGCCGCAATTCAGCGACACCCAGCTGCGGCGGCTTCATGCCGAGTTCCCGCTGGTGGACGGCGAACCGGATATCGACAATGGGCTTGGCTTCTCCATCGACCTGAAAGGCCGATCCAAAGACCGGCGGATCGGCTGGCGCGCCAAACGGCATACCGGCCTGATCGATGTGGACAAGATAGGCGCGCTGTCGCCATACGATTACTGGGACACAGTGGAGGCAAGTTCAGCCGGACACCTGGTGCTGGACCCGGATGAATTCTATATCCTCGCCAGCCGGGAGCGCGTCGCGATCCCGCCCGATCACGCCGCCGAAATGGTTCCCTTCAACCCGCTGGTGGGTGAGTTCCGTGTGCATTATGCCGGCTTTTTCGATCCCGGCTTCGGCTTTGAGGCAGGCAAGCCGCCCTCGGCGCGGGCTGTTCTGGAAGTGCGCTCCCGCGAAGTGCCTTTCATCCTGGAACATGGCCAGATCGTGGGCCGGCTGGTGTTCGAGCGACTCACCGATCCGCCGCCTCTTATCTACGGCGAGGGACTGGGCTCTAACTATCAGCGGCAAGGACTCAAACTTTCGAAACATTTCAAAGAGCCGTAGGGGATCGTCTGAGAGCGCGCGGATATATGGCTAATAATTGTTGCCGAAAATCCACATTGACGCCAAATGTGTGAAAAAACTTCGCAAACCATTGCGCTCGAGGGATTCTCCGGCACAGTTAGGACGTCTGCGGACGGACGGTTTGGGGAAACCCCGCAGCACTGATAACCGGCGCATTGGGGAATAGCACCGGGCTCAAAAGTCCTTTAAAGGGGGCAGTCGTGAGGCGGCTACGGCGCCGAGAGCAGCCGGCCGCCTCATGTTTTTTTATTTCTCGATTTGCCCGTTCCGCGGACATCCGCCGCCAGGAACGGAAGGTAATAGATCGCCAGCGAAATAAGGCCGATCACCACCATTTCCGGAATGTACCAGGGCCAGGGCCAGAGCAGGTCGAGGATGCTGCTGGTGCCGGGTTTCGCCGCCAGGAATCCGTAATTAACGGCGAGGAGGTAGTCGGCGGCCCCGGCGATGACGGCGTAAGCAATGGTCGCGGCGGCGACACGGGGCAGGCTCCCCGGATAGGGGCGCATGCCGGTGAACGTCAGGTAGAGAAGTGCGGTGATGTTGCCGGCATGGTTGAGGAAAAAGAACAGGAACTCCGGGTCGGGAAAGCCGTGCGCGATGGCCGGCGTGATCAGGCCCTGCAGGCTGCCGCCCAGGCCCCAAAAATAACCCAGCTCATAGGCCAGCTGGTCCCGGGTCAGAAGGGCCAGGATCAGTGCCGCCGCCGCCCAGTCGCAGAGATTGAGCGGCAGCGCGATGCCGAGGCTGAGCCAGCCGCGGCTTGCGAAGACCAGGTACCAGGAAAGCCAGCCGCCGGCCATGAAGGCCGCAAGCGCCAGGCGGATCGGACGTTCAAGATAGGCGCTCCGCCGTGCCGCCAGCGCCAGCGCGATGGGCGCCAGGAAAGCCAGCACCGCCGCCGTGAGATGAGCCCAACCGAAAAGGAGGAACGGCGGGCGCATGGCGAATCTATTTGAAACCGGGCCCGGTCACCCAGGCGACAATGGCCTTGCGCGTGCCCGCGGTGATCGGCGTGACGCGGTGGATCATGAAAGAGGGAAAGGCGATGGCCACGCCCCGGTTCCTGGGCGCCGGCACGACAATTGTGCCGGTGTTGAACTCAAGCTGGCAGCCTTCATAGCGCGAAGGATCGGTAAGCTGGACGGTAAGCGAGAGTTTGCGCGGCGGTGATGGACCGATATCCATGTGCCAGTCGAAATGGCCGCGCTCGGAATCGCGATAGACCATATATTGCGGCGGTTCGGAAAAGCCGCGCAGGTCGAACTGGAAGCTGCGGTCGTTGAAGGTGCGCACGATTCCGGCCAGGCGTTCATAGAGCCACAGGATCTCCGGCGCCTGCCGGATCGAAGCGATGCGAGTGACCCGCACCACATCGTCATATTGGCCGCGCGGCAGTCCGCCCAGGCTGCCCGCGGTGGACGGAAGCCGGTCGCAATAGGCTTCCAGCCGGTCCAGTTCGTCTTCGCTGAAGGCGCCGACGCCGTGATCGAAGACCGGGTTGGGAGCGGGTGTGGTCATGGGCCGGCAAATCCGAAGCGGGGCAACACGGTCATTTCACCTCGATCACCTCAATGGCCTCGCGGCTGGGCCCTTCTATCATCACCGCCCTGGTGTCGCCGATGCGGTAGAGCGGCTTCAGGGTGTTAACCCCCTCGCCTTTCAGCTTGGCGATCCAGGCATCGAGGTCGCTGACGCTGAGGCCGACATGATCTATCAAGTGGCCGCCGGTTGGCGCGAGCGGCTTCGCCCTCTGGTTCGCGTACCAATTCATCGCCACGTCGTCGAAGAGGACGCCGCCGGTCGGGAAGCGATAGGTGCCCTCCCGGTCGAGAGAGGGCCAGGAGCGGTCGGGTCCACGCGCGATCCTGCAATTGGCTTCGGTGATAGGCGTGGCGGGTGCGGGTCCGCGGCGCGGCGCGGCTTCCAGATGGGTCTGGTACCAGAGCTGGGCGCAGAGCGGATCTTCCTGCCACATATGAACATGATCGACACGCTCAGCCGGGGCGTTGCCGGTGAATTCGATGATAGCGCCATCGGGTCCCTTGATATAGCCGTTGCCGGCGACATGGCTGGGCTGGAGATTCTGTGCCGCCGCTTCGGCCAGCTGAGCCCTGGTGCGTCCGGGCACGCCGGGCGGATAGGGGTAGGTATCGCTGCTGATACCGACAAAGCCACCCTCGCCATCGGTGTAAAAGGGCGCCAGCAGATTTTGGGCGCGGAATATCTCCAGCGACTTGCGTGAATCGACGACGTTCCAGCCGAAGTGCCAATAGGCGGTGGCGCCGGCGTCGGCGTCGGGCGGCCGCGCCACTTTGTTGAATACGATCAGGACATGGGTGGGCGACGACAAGGCCGGCATGCCTTCCCAGGTCGTGGGCGCGGTTGAGGGAAATTCCTTGGCATAAAATGCGATCGCGGCGGTGGGATCGGTGGAATTGAGCGCGATGTGATGGAAATGCGGCGGCGGCAACGACGGCTGAGCATCGGCGCTTCCGGCCGCGGCGAGAAACAGCGGCGCAAGAAGGAACACCGCCTTATCCTGGACTTTGTGGGGGTTCGTCCGCAGCGGAAGATTTACAGGGTGGCTCTTGCGGCCAGCTGTTGGGGACGCGGGGCAAGCTGTGAACCTCCAGATCATCATCAAAGCTCCCAGTCAGGGCCTGCGGCGTGGCGATGCCTTCGAAAGCATATTCGTCGCTGAAATCGACATAGGCAAACCATAAAGCCCCGGTGGCAGCATCGAATTCGACGCGGGGCGAATGTAGCACATCGGAATCGAAACCTTTGTCGGAGAACTGAATAGTGATGAAGTCGCCGTCGCGATCGTGCACGAATTCCACACGATGACCTCTTACCCGCCAAGGCTCTGGACCGATGCAAAGATCAGAATAAATGAACTTGCCGCGGGGCGGGAAAGGATCGGCAAAAGCCTGCCCTGCCAGGGCAGCCAGAAACAGCATCGCAACTTTGATCGTCTTCATGCCACCTTATAGCCGCAAGGCGCCGCGCCTGCCGAATTGCCCTTTTTTAAGCAAGCCGCACCTATGATATCGTAATAGAGGCGGCAGAGCGGCAACGTGGACAGGATAAGCCGAAACTGGCACAAAAGCCCCATGCGCGTGCTTTTTTTCGCCGTTCTTTGCCTGGCCGCCGGTATTTCCGCCGCTGGCGCGGCCGATCTGCGCGACGACGTATTGGCCAACGCGCAACGCTGCTCCGCCATCGCCGACTATCGCCAATGGTTGGACTGTTACTATGGCGCCGCGCAGCCTTTACGCGCCCTGTTGGGCCTGGCGCCGGCGACCGCGGAGCAGCAGCGTCTTTCGGCCGGCGTGCGTACCGCGCCGGGCCCGGCGGCCGGAGGCGCCTCCGCCAACCGGTTCGGCATGCCGGAAAGCGATAAGGTTCCGCCGCAGCAATTCGGGCTTGCCCGCAACGAGAGTGCGGAAAACGTCGATCACATCAGCGCGCGCATGACTGCTTTCAGCCTGGACCGCAACGGCAGCTTCACCGCCACCCTGTCGAACGGCCAGATCTGGCGCCAGCTCTCCGCCGATACCGGCCATGTGCAGTGGGAGAAATCTCCGCAGCTCGTCGTCTATAACGTCACGATCGAGCGCGGCATGCTCGGCAGCTACAATTTTCGTGTCCAGGGCAAGCCGGGACTTTATAAGGTGGTGCGGGTCCAGTGAAACTGGCCGTTCCCCTGATCCGGCTTTTCGAATGCCCGGCGGACGAGATCGAGGCGGCGCTTCCGCCGGCGGCATCGGAGATATGGGAGATCGACCGGTCGCGGCAATCCACCTATCCGGTGCATCGCGCCACCCGTTCCATCCTTTTCGAATGGCTCGATAACGACTGGCAGGTGGGGTCGCCGGCAACGGTGAAACGGCACGATTATGCGCCGCCGGCGCTTTGCGGGGCCGCTTATGATTGCGCCGCGCGCATGGCATCTTTCTATCCCGGCGCAAAGCTGGTGCGCATGACGCTTGCCGAAATGCCGCCGCATACCAGAATTCCGGCCCATATCGACAACGGCATCGGCGTGACCGCGATGCATCGCTGTCACCTGCCCATTGTCACCAACAAGGATGTGCATTTCTATATCGACCGCGTCTCTTATTATCTCGAGCGCGGCGTGGCTTACGAATTCGACAATACGCGCCTGCATGCGGTGGACAATCAGGGCAACGAACGGCGGGTTCATTTGCTGTGCGATTTCCTGCCGGCGGCGCTTGTCGTCTAGCATTTTGTCGCGGTTCCGGACGGAAAACCGCTGCACACTTTTCCTGGAACCGCTCTAAAGATGATCCTCTCGGAAAAACACAATTTCATCTTCATCAAGGGCATGAAGGTGGCCGGCACCAGCATCGAGATGGCGCTTTCCCCTCTCTGCGGACCCGGCGATATCGTCACCCCCATCTCGCAGGTAGACGAGCTGGAGCGGCTGAAGCTGGGCGGCGGTTGCCGGAATTACGCCGAAGACCGCGACGCCGAGCAGAGATATCTTGAGGCCCTCACCGCCGCGCCGCCGGAGCGGCTGGGCCAGGTGCCGCAACCGGTCAGGCGCTATTTCAATCATATGCCGCTGGCGGCAGTGGCGCTGATGTATGGCGATATTTCCGGCTTCCAGGTGATCTGCGCCGAGCGCTCGCCTTATTCCAAGGTGCTCTCCTGGGCCAATATGCAGCTTTCCTACAAAGCCTATCGCGGCGGCGGCGTCATGCAGGCCGAACCGGCCCAGTTGCAGATGGCGGTCGATGGCGGATTGACCACCGGCGAAATCCGCAACACCCGCAATATCGACCGCTATCGCGGTGCCGACGGCAAAGTCACAGCGCGGGTATTGCGTTACGAAACCCTGGCGGAGGATTTCGGGGCTTTTGTCCGCGGTCTGGGTGAAAAGGTGCCGCCCCTGCCCCACGCCAAAAAGGGGCTGATGTCCGACAGCCTGGACCCCAGAACAGTGCTCAGGACCGACCAGATCACCCGCATCAACCAGATTTTCGCCGAAGAATTCGAGCGCTTTGATTATCCGACATTCTGAGGCACCACGTCGAAGGCCACCGTGAGGCGTGCCTGGTCCGACTGGAAGGGCACCGTGCCGTGCCAGAAATAGGATGGAAACAGCACCAGCAGGCCGATAGAAGGCTGGATCATGCCTTCGGGCCGGTCTTTTTCGCCCAAATTGAGATTGGACTCGCCGAATTTGAGCCAACCTTGCCGGGATTGGCCGTCTGCCACCGCGTCGGGCACGCCCACATAATAAGCGGAGCTGATCCAGCCTTTGGGATGAAGATGGTTGGTGTGAAAACCGTTTGCCGAAAGCCGGCATGACCAGGAGCCGGAAAACTGGAAATTCTCGCGCTTGCGCCCGAACAGGGGATGGGCGGAATCGTCCGGCATGCGCGTGATATAGTCCGCAACCGCCTCTCCGATCAGGTCCTTGAGGAGCAGGACCGGCCGCGATCCCCGGGCGAAGAGATTTCCCGGCGTCTGCGTGCCGCCCCGCAATGTCTGGTCATGCGGCGCGATCTTGCCGGTATGAAGCGTGGCCAGGGCTTCGGCCAATGCGCGGTTGAAGCTTTCGGTATCGGCGAAACCGGAAGGCGGCGGCAGGCGGTAGGCGCGCACATAGCTGTCCATGCCGGTCAGGGCGGCATAGCGCGGGTCGCCGGTTTCGCGATAGGCCAAGGTGATAAGACCGAGCAAGAACTGGTTTTCCGGGTCGATGGCGCGCGCCTTCTCCAGCACCTTCAACGCCTCGCCAGGTTTGCGGCCATGCATCAGGGTGACGGCCCATTCCCGGAGATGGCGGGCATCATCCGGCTGCGCGGCCGCCGCCCGCTGGAACAGCGCGATGGCTTCGTCAAATCTTCCCCGCGCCGTCAGCGCGCGGGCCAAGGCATTTTCGATCCCGGCATGCCCGGGGGCCAACTGCGCGGCCCGGCGCAACAGAGTCTCGGCCGAGGAAGCGTCGGAAAGACGCAGGCGTTGCTCGGCCTCCGCCAGCAACAGCTCCGGGGCATCGCCGATGCGGTGGCGGGCATAGGCATAGGATTGCCATTGCGCCTTCTGAAGTCCCAGCGTCCAGGTGAGCGCGTTATAGTCGAGATGGGCGTTGACATGGCTGGGCGCGGCTTCGATCGCTTTCTGATAGGCCGCCAGCGCCTCCGCCTCCCGGCCGCAATAGCCCAGCGCATTGCCCAGAGCGTGTTGGGCCTCGGGACTTTGCGGGCGAAGCGCCACCGCCTCTTGGAGCGGCTGGATCGCTTCCTGATAACGGTCCAGCGCAAGAAGAACCGATCCGCGATAATAGAGTGCCGGAAAATAAGCCGGTGCCGCCGCAAGCGCCTGATCCAGTTTTTGCAGGCTTTCCGCATAGAGCCCGCGATCCCGCAACAAAACGGCAAGGGCGGTGAGCGCCTCGGCATAGCCGGGCTTCAGGGACACGGCCCGATCCAGCGCGGCCCGGGCCGTGTCGGCCTCCCCCAACTCTTTCAGGGCAAGGCCCAGATTGTAGTGCGCTTCATGCTGCGCGGGATTGAGGCCGATGGATTTTTCATAGGCGGCCTTGGCGCCGGCAAAATTGCCGCGCTTGAAAAGGATATTGCCCAGCGTGTTGAAAAGCGCCGGATCGCGCTTCTCTTCCTGAAGCGCGCCCAGCGCCCAGCGCTCAGCTTCTTCCAGTTCGCCGCGATGACCGAGAAGGATCGCCAGCATATTCATCGCGGCAAAGGCGCGGGGATCATCCGCCAGCGCGGCGCGGCACAGCCGTTCCGCCTGCCCGTGATCGCCGGCCTGATGGAGGCGCCAGGCCTCGGCCAGCACCCGCGGCGCCCTGCCGGCTTCGCTCATGGCCCCGCCAGCGCGCCCAATGCGTGCCGCAGGGGCTCGAGATGCTTCTCATAATTGCGCCAGCGCGCGACCGAGGATTTGTAAACCGGCTGGCGGACCTGGGTGATGCTCAAGGTGGCGACCCGGCGTGCATTCTTCTGGAAATCAAGGCAGCGCGCGTCCCAGTCAAGGCCGCACCAGGCGATCACCCGCCGCGCCGCGGTTTCGAGATCGCTGACCGTATCCTCATACTGCACATCCAGAAACCGCCCCGGCAACACAAGCCGCCAATGCTCCACCAAGGCGTGGTAGCGCCCATAGTATCGGCCCAGGCGCGCCAGATCGTTGGCATGTTCGAGACTTTCGGCGAAATGATTGGTGTAGATGGAGACGCAATTGTCCAAGGGATTGCGTCTGCAATGCACAATGACCGCGTTGGGCAGGGCCAGTTGGATCAGCCCGATGCGGTTGTAATTGCCGAGAAGCTTGTCGGTGATCCGCGCGGCACCGGGGGCGCGGCGGGACAGGCGCTCGACATACGCCTCGCCCAATTCCCGGAAATGCTCCGGCTTGAGGTCCTGCGCCAACTCCGGCATCGGCCTCACGAATTTATGCCGGTTGATGAGGATCCTGGTGGCGTTTTCCAGGTCCTGGACCTCGCCCGCGCCCCTGACTTGGGGATGGCTGGAAATGATCTGCTCGATCAGGGTGGTGCCGGAACGCGGCATGCCCAGCACGAAAATCGGAACGCGGCTGCTTGAACCGCTTCCCCGGTTCCGCGCGAACAGGCCGGAATCATAGACCTGCATGGTGCGCTCGAACCAAAGCCGGTCTTCCGCTTCGGTATCGGGCATGCCCTGGCGCTGCGCGAGATTGGCGGCGGTGAAATGCCCGAAGGCGCGGTCGAAGTCGCCCAGCTCGTCATAGGCCCGGCCCAGAGTGAAGTGCAGCGCGCTGCGGTCGGTGGCGTTCATCGTGTCTTCCAGCGGCAGGAAGGATTCGAGCTGCGCCAGGCGCGGATCGCCGGGCGTGAATTTTTCCACCCGCGCCATGTCGAGATGGGGATGGATGTCGTCCATGTGCAGCGCCAGCTGGCGCTGGAAAATCCCGCGCGCCTCGTCCATGCGCCCCACACTCAGATAAGAGCGGCCAAGCGCGCCCAGAGCCTGCATGGATTGCGGCGCCAGCTCCACGGCACGGCGATTGGCGGCCTCGGCCTCTTCCAGCCGGTTCAACTCGGCCAGCACCCGGCCATGGGTGATGTGGAATTCCGCCTTGTCCGGATCGAGCGTGATGGCCTTGCCGATCTCATCCAGCGCGGCCATGGTCCAACCGTCTTCCAGGAAAACCAGGGCCAAAAGCCCGTGCGCGTCGGCATTGTCGGGTTTGAGGGCGGCTGAGCGGGCCAGCGCCGAGGTTGCCAGTTCGCGTTGTTGCAGCCGATGCAATGTCCGGCCCAGGGCGAAAAACGCGTCTGAGCTGCGGTCATTGAGCGAAGCCGCGCGCGCCAGGCTCAGCTTGGCCTCGTTCAGGCGGTCGAGGCGCTCATAGGCAAGCCCGAGATTGTAATGGGCCTCGAACAGGCTTTCGCGCAAGGTAAGGGCGCGGGTGAAGGCCTCCACCGCCGGCTTCAGATTGTTCATCGCCATCAGCACCACGCCGGACTGGGCCAGCGCTTCCGCGTAGGAGGGCTTCAGTTCGACAGCCTTGTTGAGCGCGGCCAGGGCCTCAAACAGCCGGTCTTGTGCTTTCAAGGCCCGCGCGAGGTTGAAATGGATTTCGGGTTGGTTCGGACTTTCAGCCAGCGCCGCGCGATAGGACCGCTCCGCCGCCGCTGCATCGCCCTTCAGCAAGACGACATTGCCCAGGCTCAAATTGAGGCTGGCGTTGCGGGGATTGTTTTCCACCAGCCGGCGGAAGACCGCTTCGGCCTCGTCCAGTTCCCCGTTTTGGGCGAGCGCGGCGCCCAATATTTGAAGCGCAGCGGGCTGTTTGCGGTCCGCGGACGAGAGGTTCCGGCAGACTTGGACGGCGGCACCGAACTGTCCGCGGCGCAACAGCTCTTCCGCCTGCCGCAGCTGCTGACGCAACAATTGTCCGGTTTCACTCACGCAATGCGTCTTAGCATAGAGGCTTGGCGATGTCCCAAAAGCCATGCGGCGGCCTTCGGGGCCGCCGCATGCCTTCAAGAATTCAACGCCGCCTAGAGCTTGAGCCCCAGGCCCAGGAAGTAACGCCGTCCGATGATGTCGTAGCTGGCGGGATCGGTGCCGTCCTGCTGGCTGGGATTGTATTGCCTGGGTGACAGGTCGGCCAGATTGTTCACGCCGGCGCGCAGGGTGAGATAATCCGTGAGCTGCCACGAGCCATAGATGTCGGTGTAGATCGTGGCCGGAACGCCATGGACCGTGCCGATGCCGAAATTCAGCCCGGTCCAGCCCACCGGGGCCAGCGCGCTCTTCATCCCGTCAATGTAGGTGAAGCGGGCGCTGATCTGGGCGGTGTCGAACAGGCCCAGCGTCGTTGTCAACTGACCCTTGAGACGGGGGAAGGCGGCGTCGGTGTCGGTGCCGATCGGCGAGGTTGAGCCGATGGTGCCAACATAATCCACGCCCAGGCCGCCCGGCGTGCCCTGTACGACATAGCTGGACCAGTAGGTGGTGCTAAGGTTGAACAGCAACCGGTTGAAGATCGGGTCGGCATCCATGGTCTGCTGCAGGTCCAGGGCCCAATTGAGCGCCAGGTCGAAACCATCCAGCTTGTCCTTGGCCAGGTTGGTCTCATCGCCGAAGATGTACATCGAGCCACCCGAACGGCTCAGCTTCTGGCAGTTGGCGTTGGTGTTGGAATAGGTCGGGTTGGAGCCGTCATAGTTGAAGCAGCCATAAAGGATGTCGAAAGAGTCGATGCCGATGGGCGAATGCAGGTCGATGTTCCAATAGTCCAGCGTGCCGGCCAGACCCGACAGCCAGGGATCGCCCCAGGTCGATTGCCAGGAGACACCGGCGGTGAATGTGTCGGCGGTTTCCGGCTTCAGATTGGGATTGCCCGCCGACAGCACCGACATCTGCCCGTTGGACTGGCTGAAGGTGGCGGAGCCGGCACCCTGGGCGGTGCACAGCGCGACGACCTTGGCCGCATTCGGACCGGTGCGGAAGGGGCTGTCGAAATTGCAGGGATCGGCGAGCGACGGCGTGTCGGCGAAATCGGTCGAGAACAATTCGTCGATATTGGGCATGCGGGTGGCGACCTCGAAAGAGGTACGGAACGTGATCCCGCGGGAAACACCCCAGTCGCCTTGCGCCTTCCAAGTCCAGGCATTGCCGTGGAAGGTGTGGGCCTGTTCGGTCAAACGGCCGCCCAGGGTGACGGAGATGAAGTCGGCAAAGGGCAGGTCCTTGAACAGGGGCAGATACAATTCGCCGAACAGGTCCTGGTCATAGACCGCACCGGAGATGGATTTTTCCGGCGTGAAGCCCGATACGTCGCCGGCGCCCAGGAGCGGATCGGCAATGAAATTATAGGTCTGTTCGCGATAGGAGGCGCCCAGCGAGAAGGAGGCGGCGCCGCCATCCAGGTCGAAGAGCTGGCCGTTGACCGTGCCTTCCATGTTGGTGAAGGTGGTGACGGTCGAGTTCTTGGTCACGCGCTGGATACAGGCCAATGAATTCGGACCGAATTTCAGCGGCCCAAAGGGATTGAGGTCGCTATAGCCGGTGCAATCTCCCGAGCCCTTGCCGAACAGGAGATTTTCCACCGCCGAGTTCGAGACGTTGCCGAACTGGGTCTCGACATTGTCGAGCTGGCCATAAGAGGCATAGATGTCGAAATTCAGGTTGGTGAAAGGAAGCTTGCCTCTGAGCCCGGCGGTTTCCTGGAACACGTCGTTGGTCTCGTCCTGGAGCCTTGGACCGAGCGCCAGGAAACGCGTCACCACCAGGAAGTCGGCGGTGGGACCGGTGCCCGGAATGAGGGTGCTTGCTGATGAGGTCGGCGTGCCGGTACGCGAGGCGAGGATGGTCGCCAGATCGGCCGGAATGAAGGGATTGCTGACGGGCACGATATAGCCGCTGGTCGCCCTGCCTCCGTCCGGCGAGGTGACCGCGGCGGTGGGCGCGGGTGTCGGCGCCAGCGAGGTTGCCGAAGTGTAGTTGGTGAACCGGGTGGACATATAGAAAGTCAGATCGGGATTGATCTGATAATGACCCATCGCCATGAAATTCTGCCGCTTCAACGGCAGCAGCAGCAGGTTCGGCGGCTGGAAGTTGTAGGAAAATGTCCGGCAATTGGTCGGCGTGGCCGGATCAGCGCAGAACAACCTTGCCGGATAAGATGGATCAGCCTTGTAGTTATAGACGGAGAAAGAGCCGTTCGAGCCGCCGAAATCGAACAAGGTGCCGTCCGGGTTGAATCCCAGGGCATCGGCCGGTTTGACGGTGCCGGCCGGCGCGCCGCCATGGGTGGCGAAATAGGAATTGAGGGCTGCCTGGCTGGGCTGATTGCCCGAAGACGGATTGTAGGAACCCGTGGGCGAACGGCTGGTGGAGGTGGTGGCCTGGCTGGCGAAGTCGCGCGCGGAATCGAACAACTCGCGCCGATAGGCATAATCGTAGGTCATCACCACATTGCCGCGGCCGGCGTCGAAATTGCCCCCCACGGTGAGCGAACCGGTAAGTTCCGCATCATCGCCGCGGTCGCTGATGCCGTATTGCACATCGGCCGCGACGCCCTGGAAATCATTCTTCATGATGAAGTTGACGACGCCGGTGATGGCATCGGCGCCGTACACTGCCGACTCGCCGCCGGTGACGATTTCCACACGGCTGATCAGCGACGTCGGAATGGTCTGGAGGTCAACCGTGCCATCCTTGTTGCTGGGCGCGGCGCGTTGACCGTCAATCAAAACTACAACCCGCTTGGCGCCCAAACCCCGCAAATCGATGTTTTGCTGGCCGCCGGGCGTGCTGGACGGATTGTTGGAGCCGCCCGAAACCGCAGGCACCACTTGCGGCAAAGTCGCCAGCACCTGGGTGATGTCGATCGAACCCGTCTGGGTCAGGAAATCCGCGGAAACGGTGGAAATCGGACTGTCGCTGACAAAGTCGCGGTTGGGAATGCGGGTGCCGGTGACCACGACCGTTTCCGGCGCGGCGTCCTGGGCATACGCCCCCTGCATCGTCAGGGCTGTCGCCGAGGTGGCGGCGCCCAGAAGGAGAACGGCTTTCAGTTTGCTGTCTGGAAACATGGTGACCCCCGCTTGTTGGTCGAAGCCTTTTGGCTGTTGGTCGAAAATGCTCGGTTGTTCATCGAAGTTCCCAGTTCGTTGGTCGAAAAACGCAACGCACCGGTTTCGAGCAGGAAACTTTCCCAGAAACGCAATCATGTTGCGCCGCAACGTGTCAAAACAGAACTGGACAAAGGAGGAAAATTCCCCACCAGGTGTGTCAGAAATGCGACGGAGCCGCCTGCATCCATCGTTCAGTTCATGAAGTGAAATTTTAGCGTAGAGATCAGTCTGGCCCGGCAGGCGCAAAAAGCATCCGAACGCACAGAAATTGTGCGCCTGCGATGGCGCGCATCGCTCACAAATCCGAAGGATGGGTGCCGCGGCGCTCGCCGTGAGTCCTTTCCGCGATTCCATCGCTGCAGAAGCAGTGAGCCGATTGCTTGAAAGCTTCCACTCACTCGTCGGACCAGGACGGACATTGGTCGAACCGTGGAAAGAACGACGTGTCCGGTCGAACAGCGCGCGACCTCATCCAGGCGGAAAGGCTAGCGTCCGGTTCGGCCGCATCGAAGGAGAACTCATGTCTCAGCATCCCGCCGCCATTGCCGCGCTGCTTCTTGTCCTGACTCCATGGACTGCAAACGCGCAGACCGGCGCGCAAAATTTTTCGCAGAATTCCCTTTCACAGGGTTCTCAGGCGCACAGCATCACCGTCTATGGCGGCGACCTCAATCTTGCCACCGGGGCGGGGCGGGCCACGCTGGCGGCCAGGATCGGCAGCGCGGTGGAGAGTGTCTGCGGTTTTCCGCATTCCGCGCGGGAAGCCGCAGCCTATGCAACCTGCAGCAGGGAAGCCCGTGGCGGCGCCGAAACACAAGCAGCTTCATTGGCCGCGAGGGCCGGAAAGATCGCGGGCGGGACGGAAGAGGCGCGGACGATGCGATGACCTTGCGGTCTTGTCCATGACCGGGGACGGGTGTCGCTCTTGAGCGAGGCGCCGCCTCCCTCGCTTCGCTCGAAGAGGAGCCAGCTTTTCTAAGCTCATTTCATTCGCTAAGAAAAGCCAGGCTGGCGAAACACAGGCCTAGGCGAACCCTCCGGCGGCCATGCTATAAGCGCGCTGGGTGAGCGGGTGTAGTTCAATGGGCGAGGAGCGTTCCGCCAAAGGCGGACGAAATGGTCCGGTGGACCATTTCGAGCGACAAGCGCCGCGAGCTTGAGCGAGCGGCGGGGCGCGAAAACACAGGCCTAGGCGAACCCTCCGGCGGCCATGCTATAAGCGCGCTCGGTGAGCGGGTGTAGTTCAATGGTAGAACGGCAGCTTCCCAAGCTGCATACGAGGGTTCGATTCCCTTCACCCGCTCCAATTTATTCGAAAATGGCAATGCCGCTGGCTGCGACGGAGAGGCGGATGGCGACAAACCGGCACGATTTTTTTGATGAATACGACAGTCTCGTAAGTGATGTGCAACAAGCGTTGCATCAACAGTTCGCAGGGGAGGTCCATCGATGGCTTACGCTCCTCGAAAGTACCGAGGAGATTTCGAGTTTTGTTGAAAGGCTTGGCAAAAAGCTAGACAGGGATTCTTGGGCGCAAGCGTATGGCGTACGGTCAGCCGGAATTGGTAGCGGCAGTATAAGTTGGCCTTCCGAAAAGGAGCAAAGGCTTGGCGCTCAGTTGGACTTGTTTCGACTATTCGCTCGTAGAGAGTGGGACGCATGGCAATTTGCAGTCAATTTCCTGAACACAGGTAACAATAATCTAAATGTAATGGTTGGCGACGTCTCGCGAATGATATTCGCACCGATGGCACGCGATTTGCGTCGTCTTTTGGATCGTGAATGGGGCAATTCCGTTAAACTTGCTCCAGCAGCAGATCGCGTTGTCAGCCTCGATCACAACTCACAAATGTATTCCGAGGCAATCGCAAGCTTAAACAGAGTCCGTGATACCTTGGCGGCTCAAAATGACTATGACGATGTGGCTGATAAGGCTCAACGTCTATCAGAGTTGGATGCCAGCCTGGATTTACTGAACGCACCCCAAGCTCGCGTGGAGTTATTTGAGCCATTGACGGTCAGGTGTCTCAAATATCTCGGAGAAAAATTCGGCGAAGGAGTCATTCATGTTTTGGTCGCTACGGCGTTGGTGGCGTTAGGCGCACTTCTTGGAATTCATCTGGAATTGTAATGTCCTGGCAAATTTCTAATCGCATATGAGATTTCTGTCCGGCCGCTCGCTTGGGCTCGCGGCGTTCTCTGCCCATATCGGTCCACTGGACCGATATGCCCTGCGGCGGTTATGTCGAACCTCTTCGCACGCTCCAGGCTCTCCGCAAGATCGCGAACGAGTTGGCTGCACTGCCGGTCCGGCCGCTCGCCCAAGCTCGCGGCGCTCGCCGCTCAAAACGGTCCACCGGACCGTTTTGTCCGCCTTCGGCGGTCGCGGCTTGCCCCTTCACCCGCTGCAGTCTTTCAGGCAAAGTGCGGCAGCGGCCTCCGCGGCATGTTGCATATAGACGTCGGCACGGCGCGGGACTACTCATCCTCGGCATCAGCGTGGTGCCTCACAGGGGGAAACGACAATGGCCAATATCGAGCGATCCTGGCTTACAAGTCCTTCCCGTCGAACGGCATTGGCCCGTCTCGGCGGATTTGTGGCGGCCTCGCCCATCGCCGCTTCTGTGGCGCAGCCGGACCCGAGACCTCTCAGTGAGGTTCGCCGCGCCCTCAGCCTGGCCGAGATGCAGACCGCCTTCGACTTCCAGCCCGTCTTCTTCGGCAATGTACCGGTGAAGACCTATGACTATACCGCCCACGGCGACGGCTCGGAGTTCACGCTTCGGCGCAACCGCCAAGCCTATGACTGGGTCGATATCATGCCGGCGCATCCCGCCATTCCTCCATCGCAGGTTGACCTCTCGTCCGAGCTGCTCGGCGTAAAAATGAAATTCCCCATCATCGTCGGGCCGTCATCCGGTCAAGGGGCGCTCCATCCGGAGGGAGAGATCGGGATGTTCAAGGGAGCGACCGCGGCCTCGAACACAGTGATGATCATAGCTTCCGGTCCCACCATCCCGGTGGCCCAGGTTGTACCGGCCGCGCCCGGCGGCACGCTGTGGGAACAGTTCTACCCGATCGAGAGTCTGGCCAATACCCAGCGGGCGATGGACAACTACCACAATCTCGGCTTGGACAACATCATGGTCACCGTCGACCAGCAGGCCTCCTATTATGAACGCGACGAACGGGAGCTGAATTTCGGCGGGCGCGTGCGTACGGCCGGCTACGGTTCCGGCGCCGAAGGCGGTGCTGCCGCGTCAACCGGGGCGGCCCGCTACCGGATCAGCGGCAGGCGCCTGTGGTACACATGGCAATATATCGACGCCGTGCGGAAAATGGTCAGGGGCAAGATGTTGATCAAGGGAATCCTGGATCCGGAAGACGCCAGGCTGGCGATCGAGCACGGTGCGGACGCGATCACCGTGTCCAATCACGGCGGACGCTCCATGGATTATGGTCCCTCGACGTTGGAAGTCCTGCCGGAGATTGTGGCTGCCGTGAACGGGCGGATTCCCGTGCTGTTCGACAGTGGCATCCGCCGCGGTGCCGACATCTTCAAGGCGCTCGCCCTGGGAGCCAATGGCGTGCAGATCGGACGTGCGGCACGGTGGGGCCTTGCGGCATTCGGCGCCGCGGGCGCACAGCGCGTGATCGAGATTCTGCAGCAGGAGCTCGTGCAGGTTGCCGCCGCAGCCGGATGCGCCAAGCTGGTGGACATCAACAAGACGACGGTGAAAGCCAACTTCGTGTGAATCGTGAGCCGTGGGACGTCCCGGGGCTCGCGCCTTGCTGCGCAAATCCATCTGAGAGCCAAAACCTCAGAGCCTTTACGGCCCCGCTTTTACGGGGATGAAAGCGCTGCCACCTCGACAGTCCCGCCCGGCTGCGCCATAGTCCTCGCGCGATTTCGGGCGTGTTACAGGCGATTAATGGGGATTTACAATGTCAAATGACCGGAGGGCCGAAAAGGCCAATTCTCCCGCGGGAATGACGTCGCGCCGCCAAGCCATCGGCGTGATGGGAGCGACCGTCTCCGCCGGCGTGGTGGGCGCGGTGATGCCCGCGCCTGGCGGCACAGCCCAAGCCGCGACTCCGCTTCATATCCCCACTCCGCCGCCGCTTGAAGTGCCGCGCGGGGACCTGGTGGATGTGCTGGAGTATGAACCCCAAGCGCGCCTGGTGCTGGGACCGGCGAAAGTGGCCCCGATTCTGGGCAGCGACCGGACGATCACCGACCGCATCACGCTGCGCCCGCGGATGAACATTCCCACACGGGACCTGGACCTGACCAGCACCTTGTTAGGCGACCAACACTTCACTCCGATCATTGTCGGCCCGATTGCCGACCAGAAGCGCTTCCACGCCGAGGGCGAGGTCGCCATGGCGCGCGGAGCCTCGGCGGCAAAGGCCGCGATCGTTGTAAGCAGCGACTCCAGCGTGCCGTTGGCGACGATCGCCCAGGCCGCCACCACGCCCCTGTATCTCCAAGTCTATGCGGGCAGTCCCAAAGTGAAGGATGTGCTCGCAGAGGCGAGTGCGGCCAAGGTCAAGGCAATATTCGTGACGGTAAACGCCGGCACCTCGGCGAACGGGCCCGCAGCGCCGGCCGCGGCGAAGATCGACTGGGCTGGCGTCGATGCCGTCGTCAAGGGCACGTCCCTGCCTGTGATCGTGAAGGGCATCACGCGTCCGGAAGACGCGAAGGAAGCTGCCGCCCATGGCGCCAAGGGCGTGGTGGTCTCAAATTATCGCGGCGGCAATGCGGCGGGGCTTGCGGGCACGCTGCTCCTGATCGCGCCGGTGGTTCAAGCCGTTGGGGATCAGGTTCCCGTGTTTGCCGACGGCAGTTTCCGCCGCGGCACGGACATCGTCAAAGCGCTCGGGTTTGGCGCCAAGGGCGTGTTGATCGGCCGGCCGGTGATGTGGGGCCTGGCGGCCTATGGTGCCGACGGCGTGCAGGGCGTTGTCGAAATGCTGCAGACCGAACTCGCGCGATATATGTGCATGTGCGGCCGGCCGACGCTGGCGGCGGTCGACCCCAGTGTGGTGCGTGTTCACGCGCCTCTTCCCGTGATGAGGAACGACAAAAATGGCTGATAGCGAGCGATCCTGGCTCACCAACCCGTCCCGGCGACGGGCCTTGGTCCGCCTGGGGGGACTTATGGCAGCCTCGCCCATTGCGTCGGCCGTGGCGCAGATCGACCCCAAGCCGCTCAGCGAGCATCGCCGCGCCTTCAGTCTGGCCGAGATGCAGACCGCGTTCGATTTCGAGCCCGTCTTTTTCGGCAATGTGCCCGTGTCCGTATATGACTATACGGCGCATGGCGACGGGTCCGAGTTCACGCTTCGGCGCAATCGCCAAGCCTTCGATTGGGTCAACATCATGCCGGTACGCGCCGCCGTCCCGGCATCTCAGGTCGATCTTTCGTCCGAGCTCTTGGGCGCAAAGATGAAATATCCGATCATCGTCGCGCCGTCGGCGGCGATGGTGCCCCTGCATCCGGATGGAGAAATCGGGATGTACAAGGCCGCGACGGCCGCCTCGGCGGTGATGATGCTCAGCAT
>CAZEFQ010000146.1:0-62958 GCA_964511505.1 uncultured Rhizobium sp. | reverse complement strand
TTAACGACCGGCTGCGTTTCCTGATATGCAAAATACGATGGCACTGGCTTCGCTCGAATCTGCGCTTCGCAGAGGACATGAATGACGCGGTGGGCAAGAAGACGATTGCGCATAACTTGGATGCATTCAATTGCGGCGGGGTTTTCGGCATGGCCCGCAGAATGTCGCTCCTGCTGTTTCCTCTCGCCGCGCTTCTCAAGGACAAGCTCAGATCCTCGAAAATTCTGATCGTGGGGCCAAGAACCGAAGACGACATATTCTGGGCGAAATCGCTAGGATTGCGGAATACCTCAGGCATCGATCTTTTTTCCTATAGCAAGCATATCTCGGTGGGAGACATCCACCGGTCCGGGCTGCCCTCGCGAGCTTACGATGCGGTGCTACTGGCCTGGATGATAAGTTATACGCACGATCCAGCCGCGGTGATCTCCGAATGCAAACGGCTATTGAAGCCAGGGGGGTACCTGGGCATCGGTATCGAGGCAAATCCGGCTTCGAGCGGACCAGGCGACGACACACCCCGCGTCAATAGATTGAACTCGGCAAATGATTTGATTGCTCTGGTGCGGAGTCCGGTCGTCTTTAACAACGATCCATTTGAGCCGATACGCTATGATTGTGGTGTAATATTCAAGGTTCCCTAACGATGTCCCGGCCGGGATCAGAGCTTTGCAACCCTCTCAGGATGTCAATGAGCGCCTCAAAACAATCTCCGGATCTGACATGACACGGCAAGGCTTCAGCTTCCGCGTCAGGCTGCTCACCGGTCTTGTCGCCTATACCCTGCGCGCCAGGCCAGACGCAGCCCTTGCGACTTTGACCGGCGTGGTTTCGACCTTTCTGGAAGTGATGAGCCTGGCGGTGCTGCTGCCTCTCACCCGGATCGCCACAAATATTCCGATTGCAGCCGATTCGCCCTGGAACCGACTGGCCGAGCTGATAGGGCAGCATCCCACGGCACAATTCTATGTCACGGCGTTTTTTGCGCTCATGTTTGCGCGCGCCCTTACCCTTTTCGGCACCACCGTCCTGGTCAATCGAGTCACCAGAAGGATCAACGCCATATTTTCCATTCGGGCGCTGGATGGCTTTGTGCGCCACCTGCGGTTCGCGGAGGTCCAAAAGGAATCGATCGGGCATTTCGTTGCCGTCGCGGGTGACGAAGCCTTCCGCGCCTCCATGATCGTCAATTCGGCGATCCGGCTGATTCCGCTCTTGCTGCTGTTTGTATTGTACCTGGGGATGATCAGTTATCAGTCGTGGCAGGTCGGGCTCGGTTTTGTGCTTTTTTGCCTGCTCGTGCTGCTCTGTCTGTGGCGAGCTTTTCGCATGGCGCTTGCTGCAGGAGAGCGCATGCAGCGCCAGAGCCGCTTTGTGCATACGCATTTTATCGAGTCTCTCAGCGGCCTCCGCACCGTACGCAGCTTCAACGCGGAGGATTATGTGATCCGTCATTACGATAGATTGATGAGTGAATATATGCATACGCAATTCATCATCGATATCTTGAACGCGGTCGGTGGCGCGATTCCGACAATATTTCTCACTGGCGGCATGCTGGTGGCGATCGCATTTTTCATATCGCCGGCTCAGCTCGCGCTCCTGCTCCCCGCAATCGTCGTCGGCATCATGATGGTGCTGAGGCTCCTTCCCCTGGCAACCCAAACATTGGATGTCGCCATGCGCCTTACATCCGATTTGAAAGCCGCGGAGAATGTCGCGGAGATGCTCGAAGCCGTAAAGTCCGCGGGCCAACGCGAACGCGAAGCCAGCATCAAGATCGACCACCCGATAACAAGCATAGAGTTTGCAGGGGTCGGCTTTCGTTATGAGGACAGTCTGCCGCCGGTTCTCGACAGGTTTTCCGTCATCCTCACCGCTGGAAAGAGCTACGCGATCAGCGGTGCCTCTGGCGCGGGCAAATCCACTATCGTCGACCTTTTGCTGAAGTTCTACGAGCCGCAGCAGGGCACAATTCGCGTTAATGATGTCGATATTGCCCTCATTTCCAATACTTCGCTGCGCCAGCATGTCGTTCTTGTCGAACAGATGACCCGCGTGTTCTTCGATACCATCGCGCGCAATATCCAGTTCGGACTCGAGGCTCCGGCTGAGAATGTGGAACACTTGCTCAAAGTCGTTGGTTTGCAGGACCTGATCCAAACACTGCCGGACGGCAGCAGCACGATGCTCAATTTCCAAGGCAGCAATTTGTCCGGCGGTCAGCGGCAGCGCATCGGCTTGGCGCGCGCGTTGTTGCGCTCCGGCGACGTCCTCATTTTGGTCGTATGCACCTATGCGCTAGACCACGCCTCCCTTGAGTTAATCTTTGTCCGCCTGCTGACAGATTATCGCGACAAGATACTCATCTTCATCGCCCATGATCCCTTCATCCTCGAACGGGTGGACGAGATCATTTGTCTGGGAGATGTCACTTCGTCTTCAGCGAAGGCCGCGGTTGCGGGTTAGCAGCCAGAGCCTCAGCCGCTTCGGTCAATTCGGCCGCGATACGAAAAGCCCCCTGGCCGTCCACGGTTTTGCCACCCTTCTCACCCATCGCCCTTCGTTGTTCCTCATTGTCCAGCAGGAATGTCAGTGACCGGATTATCTCTCCCACGGACGGTTTTTCGGCCAGCGCCATGCCCAGGCCGGCGGCGGAAAAAACAGAAGCCGAGACGGCGTGATCGGCGGAAATGGGCAGATAGAGCGCCGGAACCCCCAGCGCCGCCGCTTCATAGGCGGTAACGCCAAAACTGACCAGCGCCAGATCGGCCTCAGCCAATACCGGCGCCAGCTCGGAGATTCCGGCCAGGGCCTCCGCTCCGGCGCATCTGATCCGATGGGCGAGAGCAGAAACATCGGAAAAAGCGGGCCCGATGACGACCTGGGCCTGCAAGGGCCGCTGCACCTGACGGAGCGCGTCGAGCGCCAGATCGGTCAAATGCAGAGGATCGGCGCCGCCCATGCTGACGACGATGCGCGGCTTGTCGTGCGGCCGGCGTTCCACTCTCATCCGAGCCGGATCGAAACCCAAGACGCACCATTCCCAGCCGATGCGAGGGAGGCATTTTGAGCCGGCCCAGGAGAGTGCGCGCGCCGCCGGCACGGGCGGATAATAGGCATGGCTGGCCGCAAGCCGCCGGTCGCTGCCGTCATCGATCACCGCAAGGACGGGAATGGAGCGCGCCAGCGCGGCGACATCGTTTCGCCCCAGCCAGTCCTTAACGTCCACAGCAGCGAGTGAGAATTTCCCGCTGGCGCCGAGAGCCAGGAGATCGTCTGCCTGTTCCAGCCGGACTGCGTTGAAAGTTTGGCCTTTAATCAGGTCGGCGGCAACCTCTTCGCCATGAAATGCCACGGTGACGCCGAAACCCTGCTGGTCACGCAAGGCGCGGGCCAGCGACAGGCTGCGGCGCACATGGCCCAGACCCGCCCGGCTTCCGCCCTGGCAGCAAACCAGAGCATGCCGTTCCGTCTGTCCCAGCGCTTTCTGCCGCACATGGGCGTTGATCCGCCGCAGGGCAGCATCTTCGCGGATCATTTTGAGGACGGCGCTCAGCGCGAGTTCGCCCGCCGGCGTGCCCGCCCGCTCATACAGGGCCCGGACAAAAACAAGATCGTCGGCGGTATCGATACTGAGCCGTCCGTGCGGGTATTCCAGGGGCGGATAGGCAGGCACAATCACGGTCTTGACCGCGTCCGGATGAAGCTTGAAATAGCTGGTGACATGTTCACGTGCGATGGGATCCTCCCCGGCCCGCTGCACCAGCCATTCCAGGGCCTCGCGGGAAAACACGTCCACGCCTTCATGGGCACACAGCGCTCCGGGTTCGATGACGGCATAGTCGCCCGCGGCCGAAAGCATCGCGTTGACCAAGTAGTCCACGAAGCCGGGATCTATCAGGGGGGAATCGCCGGTGACCCGCAGCAAAGTGCCCGCCCCCGTCCGCTCCGCCGCCGTCCGGTAGCGGTCAAGCACATTTGAAAGCGATCCGCGCACACAGGCAATGCCCTCGCGCGCGCAAAACGCCTCGATGGCGTCGTCGCTGGGATCGGTGGACGTGGCGATGGCGATCTGTTCTACCAGGCGACACTGGCCGAGGCGATGCGCGATGTGCCAAAGCAGCGGCTTTCCCGCGATCGGCATCAATACTTTTCCGGGAAGGCGCGACGAACTCATGCGCGCCTGGACGACGGCCACGACCGGAGCCGTGTTCCTCATCAGGCGGGATTCCAGGTCTTGCGCAAATGTCGAAGCGGCCTCAGCCCGTCGGAAGGATCGGCACGCCATTCGCGGTCGGGCAGTTCCGACGGCACCGGCTCTTTGTAACCCGTGCCGTCTGCCCGGATGCCTTCACGGATGCGGCGAATCACGGGGGCGATTTCTCCGGTCAGCCAGCAATGGCCGGTGGCATATTCCGCTCCACTGCCATCCAGGTCGATGTGAATTTCCACCGCGGCGGCATTCCAGCGATGCACGGCTCGTTCGATGACAGCGGCTGAGCGAGTGTGATCCGACCAGCCCACAGCCACGCCGGTTTCCCGCCGTATGGTCTCAATGGCCGAGAGGTTGGCCTGTTCCGGCGGCGCAGGATAGGCCGAAACACAATGCAGGACGGTGAGATCGGAAGCACCCGCGGCCTTGAGCGTGCTCACCGCCTGCTTGATTTCGGTCATCGTCGCCATGCCGGTCGAGATGATGACCGGCTTGCCGGTAGCGGCGCAGGCCTTGAGCAGATCGCCCCACAGAAGCTCATAGGAAGCGATCTTGTAAAACGCGACATAGGGCTCGAGCGCCCGGACCGCATCGAGATAAAAAGGCGTACAGGAGAATTCGATCCCTTTCTCGGCGCATCGCCGCGCCAGCGGCGCAAGATGTTCCAGCGGCAATTCCCAGGCGACACGCGCCCTGTGTTGGGGACTCTTCGCCAATATTTCGGGCGCGAAAAGTTCGGCCACGCGAAAGAGCTGGAATTTGACCGAATCAAAGCCCGCCGCAGAAGCGGCGTCGACAAAGGCCAGCGACCGGTCAAGGTCTTGGGCATGGTTGCTGGAGACTTCGGCGATAAACCGCACGGACAAGATATACCTCTGGATTTGGAGGAAGACCCACTATAAGCACTATTCCCCGGATAAAACAGAACCGCACTTTTAGACCATAGTCGGAAAAGCCAGAAGATGACCACCGATCTGCGGGCCAACAAATCCGAGTTGGCTGCCAGAATGGCCGGCACCGCGAACGCGATCCGGCGCATTTCCATAGCCTCGATCTACCACGCAACTTCCGGCCATCCCGGCGGCGCTCTTTCCGCCGCCGACTTGCTGGCCTGCATCTATGGCGCGGCCTTGCGCAGCGGCGACGATTTCAGCCGCGACCGTTTTGTGCTTTCCAAGGGGCATAGCGCGCCTGCCTTATACGCCACCGGGGCGCAATTCGGCCTGTGCTCGATCAAGGATGCCCTTTCGTTGCGCAAACTGGGCAGCAAATTCCAGGGCCATCCCCATGTCGCCGAATTGCCCTGGGTCGAAACCAGCACCGGCTCTCTCGGACAGGGATTTTCCGTCGCCATCGGCATGGGCCTGGGCCTAAAAATGAAGAAGAGCCCGGCGCGGGTTTATACCATGCTGGGCGATGGGGAACTGCAGGAAGGCGAAGTCTGGGAGGGGGCGATGTTCGCCGCCCACCACAAGCTGGACAATCTGATCGCCATCCTTGACTACAATAAGCTGCAAAGCGACGACAGCAACGCGAACATCATGGGACTGGAGCCGCTGGGAGAGAAATGGCGTTCCTTCGGCTGGCAAGTCCAAGAGATTGACGGCCACAATATCAGCCTGATCCTGGATGCGCTGGAAAAGGCAGCCATGCGCAACAGCCGGCCGCATATGATCATCGCCCATACCGTCAAAGGCCGCGGCGTGCCCTATATGGAAAATATCCCGCTCTGGCATGGCAGCGTAAAATTGACCGCTGAGCAAACACGCGCCGCACTGCGGGCCCTGGGCACAGCCGAAAACGAACTCGACAAATGGATCAACGGCGATGTCTAGCCCCGCCCCTCAGCTTGTTACCGGTTCCGATTCCCTGCGGGAGGCGTTCGGCAAGGCTCTGACCGCCCTGGCACCCTCTTATCCGGATCTGGTGGTGCTGGATGCCGATATCGCGGGAGGCACCGGCGTACATCATTTCCGCAAGGCCTTTCCCGCGCAATTCATCCAGTGCGGTATTGCCGAACAGAACATGATGGCGGCAGCCGGGGGCCTGGCCGCGGTGGGCATGATTCCGGTTGTGACCACCTTCGCGGTCTTTTGCCTGCGGGCCATCGAGCAAGCCCGGCTCTCCATCGCCTACAGCAAACGCAATGTGAAGATCGTCGCGAGTCATCCCGGCCTTGATGTCGGGCCCGACGGAGGATCGGCCCAGGCGCTGGAAGACTTGGCAGCTTTCCGGGCGATTCCCGGTATGACGGTGATTTCACCGGCCGATCCCACAGAGATGGCGCTGGCGACCAAGGCGATTCTGGAATTCAAAGGGCCGGTCTATATGCGCACCGGACGCAGCGCCTCCACCCGCATTTTCGGTGACGATCATGCCTTCACCATCGGCAAGGGCCAGATCATTCATGACGGCAATGACCTCACCATCGTTGCCTGCGGCGTTGCCGTGGCCCGGGCCCTGGAAGCGGCGCAGATGTTGGCGAAGAAGGGCATCGCCGCGCGGGTGGTGAATATGCCCACCATCAAGCCCATTGATCGGGCCCTGATCGCGCGCTGCGCCGGGGAAACCGGGGCTTTTGTCACCGCGGAAGATCACAATATCCTGGGCGGCCTGGGCGGGGCGGTGGCCGAGGCGGTGGCGGAACTGCATCCCGCCCCTATCGAGTTTGTGGGTCTCAGGGACCGTTTTGGCGAATCCGGCGAACCTGCCGAGCTTGCGGAGCATCTGGGCATCGGCGCGCGCGCGATCGTGGATGCGGGAGAGCGGGCGCTGAAACGGAAGAGGAAATGAGCAGGACAAGAAAGAAAATCGCCCTGGTCACGGGTGCCAGCCGGGGGATCGGCAAAGCCATCGCCACGGCGTTGCTGAAGCAGGGCTATGCCGTAGCGTGCGGCTTTCACGACAACAACAGGGGCGCCGAAGAGCTGGAGAAAACCTTCCCCGACGCCAAGGCAATCCGGATCGACATAAGAGACCGAAAATCGATCCGCAAGGCGATTGCCGCGGCCGAGAAACATTTCGGCGATTCCATAGCCATCCTGGTCAACAATGCCGCCATCGCCGACGAGCGTCCGCTGGAAGAGATCACGGACGAGCAGTGGGACCGGATGCTGGAGACCAATTTGCGCGGGCCTTTTATCGTCTGTCAGGAGACCCTGCCGGGCATGCTGGCGAAGCAGTGGGGACGCATCGTCAACATCGTCTCCATCGGCGGCCAATGGGGCGGCATGCGCCAGGTCCATTACGCCGCCGCCAAGGCAGGCCTCATCAACTTCACCCATTCCCTGGCACGGCTCTATTCCGGCCGGGGCATCACCGCCAATGCCGTTTCACCGGGCTTGGTAGGTTCGGACATGGCGCAAAAGGAATTGAAGACAAAGGCCGGCCGGCAAAAGGTCGCGAATATTCCGCTCGGCCGCATTGCCACACCGGGGGAGATTGCGGCGGGCGTCGTGTTTCTCTGCTCCGAAGACGCGAGCTATATCAGCGGGCATACGCTAAACGTCAACGGCGGCATGTATTTCCAGTGAATAAAACCCTTCTGATCGTCTCGGGCGGCATTGAGGCAGCGGCGGCCGCAAAACGGGCCCGGGAGATGGGTCTTTTTGTCCTGGTTTCCGACCGCGATCCGCAAGCGCCCGGATTTGCCTTCGCCAATGCCCATCTGCTGGCTGACGTCTATAATCCCGAGGAAACCGCGGGCGCCGCGATGGATTTCCATCATGCGGTACGCCCGATTGACGGCGTCATTTGCGTGGCTGCGGATGCGCCTCTGACCGCAGCCTTGGTGGCGGAGCGGCTCGGGCTTCCCGGTATTTCACCGCAAAGCGCGCGCCTGGCAAGCGACAAGCTGGCCATGAAGCAATGCTTCGCCGCCCATGGCGTGGCCGTTCCCTGGTTTTCTCCCGTGGAAGATCCAACCGAGCTCCATCGCATCATCGCCGAGCATGGCAATGACCTGGTGATCAAACCCGTGGATTCACGTGGCAGCCGCGGCGTCCAGCGCCTTTCCCAAGTGGACGACCTGGACACCGCTTTCCTGCGCGCCCGGCAATGGTCTCCCACCGGACGGGTGATGGTGGAGGCCTATCTGCGTGGACCGCAAGTCTCCACGGAATCGCTGCTGACCGGCGCGGCTTGCCACACGCCCGGCTTCTCTGACCGTAACTACGAATTGCTGGAACGCTACGCCCCCTATTTCATCGAAAATGGCGGCGATCTGCCCAGCGAGTTGCCGCACGCAATACAGGATGACATCCGCACCCTGGTTGCAAGGGCAGCTGAGGCCCTGGGCGTGCGCGATGGCACGGTCAAGGGAGATGTGGTGGTTCACCAAGGCAAGGCCTTCATGATCGAGCTGGCGGCCCGGCTCTCGGGCGGCTTTTTCTGTACCCAGGAAATTCCGTTCAGTACCGGTGTTGACTTTGTCGGGCTGGCGATCCGGATCGCATTGGGAGAAAAGCCTGCGGCACCCGAAATGCAGCCCACCCGGCAGACGCCGATCAGCCAACGTTATCTGTTTCCGGCGCCGGGCCGCGTCGTCCATGTTTCCGGCGCCTCCACGGCGCTGGCGCAGCCGGGAGTCCTGGAGGCCCTGGTGACCGCGCGAATCGGCGACATCATCCCTCCTGCGGGAGACAAGCGGCCATCCGGCGCGATGGTCATTGCAACCGGACCGACAAGGGACGGTGCCAGGGCCGCCGCCAGAGCTGCACTTGCGCATATAGAGATCAGGACGGTCTGATCTTTCTTCGACCCGTGGGTCAAACGCCCTGCCCGATGCTCTTCCCTTTCAAGTGAAAGGCCAACCTCGTGTCTTGCACATGATAGATCTCCCGCTCTTTCGCGAGGCCATCAATATACCCGGTGAGATCGGGAAACTCGGAATCGCCGTAATCGTGCCATACGATGCATTGCGGCGATCCTCCGATCATGGCGAAAGCATTCTCCGTGTCCTTCCGGACATATTCCAGTTTGTGATTGGCATCGATGAATATGAACTGGAACATCCCGCGATAGGGCCCCGGGTCCAGCGTCAAAGAATCCTGCAGAATCTGCTTCACCAGGTTTGCGGTGGGAAGCTGGGCATATTTTCGTTGCACCGAAAGAGATCGTCTCGCCAGCGGCTCATCGGACTTTTCGAAGGCTACATTTTCGGCGGTTGCCAGATCCAAGGTATAGATTCTCTCAGAGCCGCCCTCTTCCGGCGGAAGATTGGCCAGCAACAAACGTGTTGTTTCGCCCTCGTAAGTGCCGAACTCGAAAATGCGCGAAGGTTTCACGCAGCGCATCAGTTTCAACAGGAGCAGGGACTCCAGCACCGTCATGCCGCCGGCCAAAAAATAGGAGGGCATGAAAAACCTGATCTCATCGCCAAATTCATCCGGCATGCTCAGAACATGACGCGGCCTGATGTGATTCATTTCCATAATCGGCGCTCCGGGGAATCTGGATCGGGGGGAAGTTTAGGCCTGATCCGGGGATTGGGAAAAGGACGGGCCGGCTATCTCCGCGACAAAATTCCGAAACGCCGATGTGTCCCGTACGTCGTTCAGCAGGTGGCCGAGCCTGTGGCCGTCGAAAGGCAGGTTCTTGCTCTCCAAGTCCACAAAAAACATGTAGATGGGGAATAACTTTTCACGAACCTGGAGCAGGTCCGGAACGATATTCAGGTTATGCATGAAGTAAAAGGCACAGGCCTGCCGCCTCATCCGCTCACGATCACGCGACAGGTTGCGGAAATCGCGCAGCATGGCCCGATAGCCCTCTTTGCTATCGGCCAAGTGGAACGCATCGAAGCTTGCATGGGGATTGTCGCCGCAGGAGATACTGGGAATACCCATATAGGCCATCTCGGCGGCCACAGACCCATAAACGGTGACCGCACACCCCATCTCTGCATCCACCAATTGCCGGTTACTCACGTCCGCGGAAATGAAGTTGACCCCAGGGTATTTTGCCCTCAGGCGTTCCAGCGCCGCGCCGCTTTCCGGCTGCTGATTGGGGTGCGGTTTCACAAAAAAAGGCAGGCCGGCCTCTTGCAAGGTCTCAATGGTAAAACTCGCCCACTCCCAAAAATCATGGAAGATCATCCACCGGTAGATATGGGCGCTGTCAAAAAAATCGTGCAAAAAAATGACCGCCGCGTTCTGGACTCTGGGAACGTCAGCAGTTCTTGTTTCGTAAGCCGAACGTTGATTTGCAGTCGCCGTGTCGGCAAATCCGGCGACGCGCTTACCCAGGACCTCCGCTGCGTATCCGAGCTTGGCCTCCTGGTCGGGCAGGACGGCGAAGTCTTTGCTGTAATTGGCGGAACGCTGCGTGTGCAGCAGATGATCCAAAGTCAAACGGGTGCGAAATTCCTGTCCATTGGCAAACGCCCAGCTTGGAATCCCAAGCGCCACGGCCACCCTCGCCGGAACACCGTGCTGAACGTAACTGGCATAGGTGGTAAGATAAAGCGCGGGCTTGGTTTTCCGGAAAAAGGCGCGGCTGGTATCGATGTCTTTGAGCGCGCGGCGCAGAACGACAAAAAGATAACGATCCCGTAAATCCAGCTCGGGCGCCGGCTTGAAACGCAAATAGGTGTCAATGACCAGATCTCCAATCAGGATATCGCGAACCCTGAGCGAGGCAAGATGGTCTTTGCTTTGCAGTGACCGGAACAGGCGCCACGCCTCCCAAGCCCAGGACAATTCCCGCCATGGAGCTCTGAGGAAATCCGCCCGGCCAACCGGACCGTCGCAGAAAACGTCGTAGAGCCGGCCCCACCTCAGCCGCGAAAAAATCAGGCAGTCCAGCTGCGCTCCAACAAACCCGCGAAGCGATCGCGACGAGCCGAGGCCGAGGCTTCGGGAAACCCACCGCCCGACGCGTATTTCCGCCATTGTCCGCAAGCTGGCGATGATCAACCCTTGAATGCAATAGAAGAACGGGTCCTCCACGCCCTCAATGACGACAAGCGCCGATGACTTTGAGGCAGGCGCAGCTCTCGCCGTGAGAAAATATTTCCCGCACCAACTTTCCGCGGCACTGTTGCGGTAGCGATTGGTAAAGGCGTGACGGACGTCCCGGAGAAAATCCAGCATTCTATCAGGAACGATCTTGGCGGGCGCGGCCGAGAATGATGAACTCACGGCCAATGCGCTGGCTGTTCCAGCTCCTGGCGAGATTGCGCATCAGCGCGGGCTCGTGACGGAATAACGAGGTTTCCAAAGCCATCCGCTCCCTGTGGCATTCCCGGCCGAGAGAGTCGTTACCGACATAATTCCGCCCGGCAAGCAAAAAAAATTCCATCGGGTAGCTGGTCTCCTGATGCAGCGTTTCGAAACCGCGCGCCTGCAAAAAGGTATCGGCTGATTCGACGTCGAAATAATTCAGATGATGCCGCGGCACAACCCACCAGGGCTTGTACCCACAATGCCGCCACAAAATCATCTGCAGGGGATTGAAATCGTTGGGGGATATTATCAGGAGGAGACCGCCGGGCGCCAGCATGCGCCTGGCCTCCTCGATCAGGGCTATCGGATCGCGCAGATGCTCCAGCACCAGGTTGAGCGAAATCACGTTGAACGTGCCGTGATCGCGCGCTTTGCCCACGGAAAAATAATCGTTCACCACCGCGATACCGCGCTTTGCCGTGTATTCCGCGGCAATATGCGACGGCTCAAAACCCAATACCTCCCAGCCCCGGTCGCGCCCGGCTTCCAGGAAATAGCCGGGCCCCGAGCCGATATCCATAAGGCGCCGGCCAGCGGTGTGATTTTCCAGTATCTCGTAGTAATGCCGGTAGCGCAGCATCCACCACTGCTTGTCGGCCTCGGCGCGCGAAAAATAATCGGCCCGTTCTTTTTCGTAGAACTCACCATTATAAAATTTCTTGAGATCGTCATCGCTGAAAAGAGGGTCGATGTGCCGAAAGCCGCAGCTTTGGCAATCGATCACGTCATAGCCGTCCACGGTCACGACCACCGGACCGGCATGTTCGGTGCATCCAGACACAATACGATTCGACGTCATGCAGTCGGACTCTTTGTAATTTACTAACACCTGGCCGGCCGGTCATTTTTTCCGGATTCATACCCCGGGCAGCCCGAACCGGCGGCCTTTTTCCTTCAATAACAGCGCTCCGCCCGCTTTATTTACTTTGTTCATAGCCCATTAACAATAACAAGGCTTTGATGGGATGAGATTTTCGTCCGAGAGAGACCATGACGCAGCCGCTACGCCAGCCAGGTTTGGACACCCGCGCCGGCGTTGACGCGCGCCTTCAGGCGCTGGACAAGCTGGAAGCGCTGGTGGATGAGATGGCGCGCGAAAAAACGCGCTATCGTTCCAATCTGCTCCTGAAGCGCGCCGTCCGGGCCTGGCGAAAAGGCGATATCGCCAAGGCGGGGCAATGGGCTCTCAAGGCCACGGAAGCCGACAGCGAAAATTCCAAAGCTTTTCACACCCTCGCCATGGCGCTGGAACGCATGGGCCATCTGCACAAGGCGTTGGTCACTTATGAACGCGCTCATCAGCTGGATCCCCATGATCCCGAACTCCTGATCAATCTGGGACTCACGGCCTGGAACCTCAAATTGACCGAGGCCGCGGCCGCGATGTTCCGACTGTATATCGCCGCCTGTCCCGATTCGCCGCTGGGATACAATAATCTCGGCAGCGTGCAGGCTGATATGGGCGAGCCTGAGGCAGCCATCGAAACCCTGCGCGCTGCGCTCTACCGCATGCCCGACAAAGCCATTCTGTGGAATTCACTGGCCACCGTGCTGGCGGAGGAAGGCCGTGCAGAGGAAAGCCTTGTCTTCTATAACGAAGCTGCCCGCCTCGAGCCCGATTTTGCCCGCCCTTATCATAATCTCGGTTACGCCTATCAGCACCTCAGCCAATATCAGCAGGCGCTCGTTTGCTACGACCGGGCTCTCGAACTGGTGGTGGATCCGGCAGAGCGCATCGAGACCAACCATTCGCGCAGCATCTGCCTGATCGGGGCCGGCCGGATAGAGGAAGGCTTCCGCGAATATGAAATTCGCAACCATCCGCGCTTCCGCGCTTATTTTCATCACATCATCGAAGCCCCGCTTTGGAAAGGCGAGAACCCGGAGGGCAAGAAACTGCTGCTGGTGGCCGAACAAGGACTGGGTGACGAAATCATGTTTGCCAACATCCTTCCGGATGCACAGCAGGCGGTCGGCGAAAAGGGCAAGCTGCAGATCTGTGTCGACCCCCGCTTGGTCGGCCTTTTTCAGCGTTCTTTCCCCAGGGCGGAAGTCGGTCCCTATGACGACCGCACGCTGATCGACAATGACGGCAACAAGGCTCTGCGTCTGGTGCCCTTCGCTTCGGGAGTCAACAAGCCCGACTTTTGGGCCCCGATGGGAAGCGCGCTGCAATACTATCGCAAATCCCTGTCTGATTTTCCTCACAAACCGTTTCTGGTGCCGGACGCCCGGCGTGTTGCGGAATTCCGGGAGAGGTTGAGCAGTCTGCCGGGAAAAAAGGTCGGCATTTGCTGGCGATCCATGATGATGGGCGCCAAGCGCGCCAAATATTTCGCTCCGATGGAGCGCTGGGAAGAGGTCCTCAAGACTCTGGGGGTCACGTTTATCAACCTGCAATATGGCGACTGCGCGGAAGAAATCGAACGGGCACGCAGGCTTTTCGGGATCACCATACATGTCATGGCGGATCTTGATCTCAAGCAGGACATCGATGGCGGCGCGACTTTAAGTCGGGCCCTGGACCTCGTGATTTCGGCCCCCACCGCGGCGGCGCATGCTGCTGCGAGCGTGGGCGCCAGGACTTGGATTCTTTGCGCCGGCCTCGGTTGGCCTCAGATGGGGACGAACGAATATCCCTGGCATCCCCACACCGAGGTTTTCTGGCCCGACAATTGCGCCGATTGGGATCAAGTAATGCCGCGCCTCGCCCACGAGCTGGCCCGGTTCGCCGCAACCTGATCCGGCCCTGCCGATCGGGCCAAATCCTGACCCGGGCGCGGGAAGACAAAATTTCTCGTGCGGAAAGGGATATTCCTGTAGATGACCTGTCCCTGTTAAGCCTTCACCAATATGACCGGGCCCTTCCTGAATCTTTTTGCCCTTTTTCACCTCAACCTGGCCTTTTCCTCGATCGAGGAGGAACAGCGGGCCCAGGTGGTGCGCGATTGTTACTGGCCGTTCCTTGACCTGGCCGAGCGTCATGGTCCCATCGGCATCGAAGCCACCGCATACACCTTGCAGGCCATTCAGGCCTGCGATCCCCCCTGGCTGGAGCGGCTCAAAGCCCTGATCCGCGCCGGCAGGGTTGAGCTCATCGGCTCAGGGTACGCCCAGATCATCGGCCCCTTGGTACCCGCCGGCATGGTGGCGGCCAATCTGCGGCTGGGCAACCAGGCTTATGACGAGCTGTTGGGCGTCACGCCCCGTATCGCGCTGGTGAATGAACAGGCCTATTCGGCCGGGCTGGTCGGGCATTACCTGGATGCGGGCTATCAGGCTTTGCTGGTGGACTGGGATAATGTGGCCAATTTCCATCCTCACTGGCAGGCGGAGTTTCGCTATGCGCCCCAGAGGGCGCTGGGAAGCGATGGGCGCGCCATCCCCATCCTCTGGACCAGCACCGTCGCATTCCAGAAACTGCAACGGCTTGCCCATGGCGACATCGGGCTGCCGGATTACCTGGATTTTGTGCGTGCCCAACGCGGCAACGGCGAGCGGGTGTTCTGCCTTTATGCCAGCGATGCCGAGATTTTCGGCTTTCGTCCCGGCCGCTATCGCAGCGAGGAGGCGAATCAGGGCCCAGCCGAATGGCAGCGGATCGAATCCGCCTTTGCCGCCGCAGCGGGATCGGAAGGTGTGCGCCTGGTCGCGCCTTCGGACGCGTTGGCCGTTGCAGCGGATCATGCCGGCAGGGAGCTGAGCCTGGAATCGGCCGCCTATCCGGTGCCGGTGAAAAAGCAGCGCAAATACAATCTCACCCGCTGGGCGGTGACGGGGCGCGACGATATCGCCATCAACGCCGCCTGCCAGCGGCTGTACGCAGCCATGAAAAAGCAGGACGCGCCTGAGGCGGATTGGCGGGAATTATGCCGCTTATGGGCCAGTGACTTCCGGACCCACATCACCGAAAAGCGCTGGCAAAATTACCGGCGCGACCTGGCCATGATGGAAGCCCGCTACCGGACCGGCGCCGACCGGCCTTTGCCGCCGCCGCAAGGCGAAACCGTCAGCGACCGCTTCGTCGAGATCACAACTCCTTCTCTGCGCGCCCGGCTGGACCGCCGCCGCGGGCTGGCCATCTGCGAGGCGGGCTTCGCGCCTGATTTCACCCCCCTGATCGGCGGCATCCCACACGGCACCTTCGACGATATCGCCCTGCAGGCCGACTGGTACACCGGCGACTGCGTGTTCGAGGCCCCCGGCGAAGCCAAGGTCACCGACCTGGACTGGGCCAAAACTCGAATCGGACCGACACCTGACGGGGGGGTCTTGGTTCAAGGCGTGGTCGAAACCCCGCTGGGCCCCATTCTCAAGTCGATGCACTTCCGGGGCGACGAGCCGCGAATCGACTTCGCCATCGAGTTCCAATGGGAGAGTTGGGGCCGGGGTTCGCTGCGCCTGGGGCATATCACGCTGTTGCCCGCCGCCTTCGACGCGCAGGGACTTACTTTCAGCACCAGCAATGGCGGCTTCACCGCCGAACATTTCTCCCTGGCCGGCCAGGTGGTGGAACATGGGGCGCCCGTTTCCTTTCTGGTTTCGGCGTCCTGTGCGCTTGGTCTCACCGAGGGCTGGCTTGAGCTCGGCGACGCCCGACATGCCTTGCGAATCGAGGTCGACCGGGAGGAAGCGCCGCTCATCGGCCTGCTGATCCACCGGCGGACGGAGAGCCAATTTCCCGGCCGCCAATTTTTCTGCCAATTGGTGCTTTCGGCGCTCGAACTGGACGACACCAGAAAGCCGTCGCCCTATCGCGACGCCCCGCGCCGGGCACGGTTTTCCATTGTTGGAAACGGCAGGAATTTGGCGTAACACGGGGCAAAGGCGGCGCCTTCAAGGAGCAGATATGTTTGCCACGGCATCGATCCTGATCACGGGAGGCACCGGGTCATTCGGCAAAGCCTTCGTCGGCACGCTCTTGAAGCGCTATCCCGATATCAAGCGCCTGGTGGTGTTTTCCCGTGACGAACTTAAACAGTTCGAGATGTCCCAGGTCTGGCCGGAGCGCCAATACCGGGGGCTGCGCTATTTCCTGGGCGACGTCCGGGACGGGGCGCGGATGACGCGGGCGCTGGAAGGCATCGATTATGTCGTCCATGCCGCGGCGCTGAAGCAGGTGGTTGCTGCGGAATATAATCCCTTCGAATTCATCCAGACCAACGTACTGGGCGCCAACAATGTGATCAATGGCTGCCTGGAAAAAGGTGTGAGGCGGGTGGTGGCGCTTTCCACCGACAAGGCGGCGGCGCCGATCAATCTTTACGGCGCGACCAAGCTTTGTTCCGACAAGCTTTTCGTTTCAGCCAACAATATCCGCGGACATCGTGACCTGCGCTTCAGCGTGGTGCGTTATGGCAATGTGATGGGCAGCCGCGGTTCGGTGATCCCCTTCTTCCTTGAACGGCGGGAAAGCGGCGTCCTTCCCATCACCTCCGCCGAGATGACCCGCTTCAACATTTCGTTGCAGGAAGGCGTGGACATGGTGCTGTGGGCGCTGGAGCACGCTCATGGCGGCGAGATTTTCGTGCCCAAGATTCCCTCCTACCGCATCACCGATGTCGCGGAGGCGATCGGACCGGAATGCCGCAAGGAGATTGTCGGCATCCGCCCCGGCGAGAAAATCCATGAAGAGATGATAACGGTGAGCGACGGCTACAATACCGTCGACCTGGAGCGGTATTTCGCCATTTTGCCGTCGGCCGGCGAAAATGGCTTCGGCTCCGCCCTCGTCGAGGATTATTGCGCCCGCAACGGCGCCCGCCGTGTGCCGTCCGGTTTTTCCTATAACAGCGGCAGCAACCGGGATTTTCTCACCGTGCAGCAGATCCGCGAGCTGATTCGCATGCATGTGAAGCCCGATTTCCGGGCCTGATCTCCATGGCCTTCATCCCCTATGGACGCCAGACCGTCAGCGAGGAGGATATCCGCGCCGTCGCCGACATATTGCGCTCGGATTTCCTCACCCAGGGGCCGGCGGTTCCCATTTTTGAGGCGGCGGTCAAGGCCCATTGCGGCGCAGCCCACGCCGTCGCGGCCAACAGCGCGACCTCGGCCTTGCATCTCGCCTGCCTTGCATTGGGCGTTGGGCCCGGCGACCGGGTCTGGACCAGCCCGATCACCTTCGTCGCCAGCGCCAATTGCGTGCGCTATTGCGGCGCAGAGATTGATTTCGCGGATATCGATCCCGAAACGTTCAATATCAGCGTGACCGCCCTGGCCCGGAAGCTGGAGCAGGCTGAGCGCTCCGGCACCCTTCCCAAGGTGGTCATTCCGGTGCATCTCTGCGGCCAATCCGCCGACATGGCCGGCATCCAAGCCCTGGCCCAGCGTTACGGCTTTCGGGTCATCGAAGATGCCTCGCATGCCATCGGCGCGCGGTACCGCAATGGGCCGGTCGGCGATTGCCGTTACAGCGATATCGCCGTGTTCAGCTTCCATCCGGTCAAGATCATCACCACCGCCGAGGGCGGAATGGCGGTGACCAATGATGCCGGTCTTGCCAGGCGCATGGAACTCTTGCGCAGTCACGGCATCACCCGCGATGCGCAGGAAATGACCGGCCCCTCCGAAGGCGGCTGGTACTATCAGCAGCTCGATCTCGGTTTCAATTATCGCATGACCGACGTGCTGGCCGCGCTGGGTACCTCGCAGATGCGCCATCTGGAACAATGGGTGACGCGCCGGAACGCGCTGGCGGCCCGTTACGACGCGCGTCTGGCGCCGCTCCCCCTTATCCTGCCGCGCGTCGTTCCCGAGGCCTATTCGGCCTGGCATCTTTACGTCATCCAAATGAAGGATGATGCTCCCATGGACCGCGCCCGCCTGTTCGCGGCGCTGCGCCGGGACCAGATCGGCGTCAACGTCCATTACATTCCGGTCCATCTGCAGCCCTATTACCGGCAGCTGGGTTTCAAAAAGGGCGATTTTCCCCATGCCGAGACCTATTATGCCCGGGCCCTTTCCATCCCCATCTACGCCGGCATGAGCGACAGCCAGCAGGATCAGGTGGTCGACTGCCTCGCGCGGCACTGCGCGATTTCGTGATTTTCGCGGCTCGTCTCTACGCTGACGGGCGTGCTTTGAAACCCTGTTCTTTGATGATATACGCGGATGAACGTTGGGCGCAGGGCCCGCGAATTTTGGGCGGTTTGTTTGAGCAGCGACGCGGATCAGGGTTGGCGTGCCGAATCCAATGCTAGCTTTTCTGCCAGGTTGGCCGATCGATTGAACCGCATTGCCGACAGGTTTATTGCGCCCTATTCACCGGGCCCATGGGGAGCCCTGGGCCGGTTGTTGGAGCGCGTTCGCACGCCGGATTTGGCGCTGTTGAGCATATTATGCGATCCACAAAAAACCTCGATCGAGGTGGGCGCGCATAATGGAGCCTTCGCCTTCGAAGCCACCCGGCTTTCCGCAAGTTGCATCGTGTTCGAACCGGACATCGCCCGCTTTTCGCTTCTGCGGAGAGCGGCGCCGAAAGGGATGCTTGTCGAGCACGGAATTGCCTCCAACAGCAACGGCATCCTCACGGTTCAAGCAAGCGGTCCTGCACAGGCAAAGCCCTCGAACATTCCGGCCAAACGGCTCGACGATTGCTCGTTCGGCGAAGTCGGATACATAAGGATTGATGCTTCGGGCCAAGAAGACGCCGTTCTGGAAGGAGCCACGCGCATCCTCTCCGTCGACCGTCCTGCCCTCCTGGTCACGCTGGAAGAGCGCAACAAGCCCTACGGCATAGGGCCGACTGTGGAGCGCCTGGCCCAATTCGGCTATCGCGGATTTTTCCTGGCGGACCGGAAAATCCTCGGCATTTCGCAATTCTATTCCGATATCGACCAGCCCTCCTCTGACAGACTTCGCCGCAAGCGCTACATCAATCGCTTCGCCTTCATCCATGAGAGCGATACGCGCCGTTTGGCCGCGCTCGCCACGGGAGATCTCGCGAGTGCGCGCCGGCTTATGGATGTCCAGTCAGAGCGTGATTTCACGGTTGGCGAACTGGCGGGCCAAATCTATGCAGGCCGCCATCTTGTGGGCGCTTTCGTCCTGTTGGGCCTGCTCGCCGCGCTGATTTATATTTTCGAAACACCCAGGCTCTATTCGGCCACCATGCTGATCGGGCGCAATATTCACGATGTGGGCCAGTCGCCAGGCCAATCTGGCGCCTCCCAGCTTGTCCGCAGCCTCACCGGCGGCGGTGACACCGATGACAAATATCAGCGCTTTCTGATGACCCTGACTTCGAATAGGACCGCGAAACGGCTCGATGAGAAACTCAACCTACTTCATGTGACGAACAAGGACAGTTGGGATCCGGTAAACAAAGTTTGGAAACGACCGCATGGCCTGCGTTTCGAATTGCGCGAGAGAGTGAACAGGATATTGGGCTTGCCGACTTGGACGCCGCCCTCGGTGGAGGGGTTGAGCGGCTATCTTGCCCGCGTGCTCACCTCCACCCAGACCACGACAGCCGGCGTCTATCGCCTGCAAGTCCTGGATCCCGATCCCCGAATGGCCCGATCCGTTCTGGAGAATGCGTTTGTCGAGACCAACGAGTTGTTTCGCGAGGAAGACCGGAAGAGTGCCGAACAGTCTGTGGCCTATGTACTCAAAAAACTGCTGACGACGACGGCCCTCGAAGACCGCCAGGCTCTTACGGCCAGCCTGACGGAGGCAGAGCGCCAACTGGTGATGATCAATATCGAGCCCAATTACGTCGCCGAACCTCTGAACGACATCGCGGTTTCCAACGGCCCGGTGAGGCCGTTGGTCATGCTGGCTCTCATGCTGGGTCCGGCGATGGGCTTTTTCGTCGGTGTGCTCATCGCCCTGTTCCGCCGGAAGCGCTCTTGAGCACCGCGGGCAACGCGATATTTTTTCCGGCCGACGCCCCCCTTGCCGGAACCGTTCCTACCCGAGCCGGCATGCCGACCCGCGCACTGGCTCTTTTTTTTGCGGCATATTTCGCATTGGGTAATGTTCCGCGGGTTTTGCCGATCCAGTTCTTTCGTGGAATCGGCGTATCGCTTACCGAATTCGCGCTCTATTTCGGCTGTGGTCTCTATATATTCTTCAACATCGGCCGCATACGGTTTCCAGCCGAATTGCTCGGCGCCTCTTTCCTGCTGATTGTCTCGCTGCTGTGGGGAGTTTTGCAGCACGGCGCCTCCCCTGCTCCCATTCTTTATTGCGCCCGCCTGATCGTCGCTCTCCTGTCGTCCTTCGCATTGGGACACGCTTTCTTCCGCATCCATGGCGGGCGTGTGGACCAGGTCCTGATCCGCTATATCATTTTGCCCCTGGCAGGTTGCACCTTGATAGGCTGGGTTATCTATCTGGTTTTCCCGGATTCGGTGAAACTGTGGCTTTTTCTGGCAACGGTCGGCATCCAGTTTATCGGCGATCCTCACTCTCACCGCTTCATCAGCACCTTTTTCGATCCGCAATATTATTCCTGCATCGCGGTGATGGGCATGTGGTGCGTGACCGTGCTGTATCTGCACGACCGGCGGCGCTGGCATATGCCGATGCTTCTTTTCCTGGGATTGGCGGTTTTCCTTTCGCTCTCGCGTTCGGGTATCGCAACCCTAGTCTTCACCGCTGCGTGGATCGGTCTGTTCCGGATACCCCGGTTCCGTCTCTCTGCCAAAATGGTCGCTTTGATTTATCTTGGAATTGTAGGCATCGGACTCAGCCTGCCGCTCTTTTCCTACATCTGGGCCCGCATGGTGGAAAAATGGACGACGCTCACGACCGATGCATCCGCTTTACAGCGCCTTGTCACCGCAACCAAGGCGCTCCAGGTCTTTTCCGACAATCCCATGATGGGAGTCGGGTATAATTACATCCCTCTTCTCGGCAACAGCGACATCAGCGACACCCCTTTTTATGACTCATCGTTGCTGTCCTTCCTGGTCACTATGGGGATTTTGGGCTTTGTTCCGTTCTGCACCCTGTTTGCGCTTTTTTTTGCCCGGGCGGCCGGGCGGCTGAAGAACGCGCTTCCCCGGAAGCCGGCGGTGGCGGACGATCTGAAGGAATTCATGATCGTGTATCTTGTCGTGGTCGTGATCTTCACATCGCAGTTCGACAATGTGCTGATATATCAATTCTGGCTCATTCCGGTGATGGCGTTGTTTTCCTATTTCTGCTGCCTGGAAGACGAAACAGATCGGCCTGCGGCATGCTCACCGGCGTGGGCAGAGCCGGCTTCCGGCAGGCCTAAGTCATAACAGTGTTCCCGGATCGCAATTCCCGCTTGGATTCTCGGCTGGAAACGCCGCTTCTGAGCCTTGTGACTGTCGTGCGCAATGGGGAAAAGACCCTGGCGCGCACGATAGCGAGCGTGCGCGAACAGAATATCGCTGCCTTGGAATACATTATTATAGACGGCGGTTCGACGGACCGCACGCTCGACATTATTCGCGCCAATACCGATATCGTCAGTTCCTGGATCAGCGAGCCGGATCGCGGCATCAGCGACGGCTTCAACAAAGGCATCAGCCGGGCTCGCGGCAAATATGTGCAGCTGCTCAACGCCGACGATTGGCTCTCGCCCGGCCAGCTGGCCTTCGGCCTGGAGACCCTGGAAACAACCGGCGCGGCTTTTGTTTTCGGAGATTTGCTTTACCACGACGAAAACGGCATCCCCCTTTATCGTGTGTCCGGTGATCCGGGTTACGCCAGGTCCATTGCCCGCATCATGCCGGCGCTCAATCACCCTACCGTGATGGTCCGCCGCGCGGTTTATGAGCGGCATGGGCTGTTCGATCTCGGCTTTCGCTATGCGATGGATTACGAGTTCATGCTCCGTATCCATCGCGCGGGATGCCGGGGTATTTACGATCCGCGTATGGAGGGTCATATGGCGCTGGAAGGGGCGTCGGACAGCAATGCGGTGTCAGCTCTGCGCGAAAGCCGCGACATCGCAATCCGGCATGGCTACCCGCCCCTCAGGGCGAAAACTGAGTTTTGTTATCGTCTGCTGAAAGGTAAGGTTCGCCGCAGCCTGGAAAAACTGCTTCCAGGACCGGCAAGCCTTGCCCTGCGCCACCTTGTCAACAGAAGCGTCATGTCCGCGGAAAGGAAAAGGCAAGATGGGAGCCAGAAGCCGTAGACGCTTCAAGGCCCGCCATAAAGAGTTTTCCCGTTACTTCCGGATTTATCGCCAGGCCGCACCGGCTCCTGCTTTGCTGCGTCGCGGACTTTTTCTATCAGCGCCATAACGGCGTCCACGCCTATGCTTTCCATGCATATATTGCGCGGGCACGGAAAGAACTCGCGGCCGTCGTAACATGGCCGGCAGGCAAGGCCCTCGCCACCCCAGATGCCTGCCGCGCGGGGACGCGGAAGCAGGAATTCCGTAATGGCCGTTGGGCCGAACAGCGCCACCAGCGGCGCATCAAGCATATCGGCGAGGTGGACGACCGCCGTGTCATGGGAAATCGTAATCTCGGCCGCCGCGATGAGGGAGAGCAATTCCGGCAACGATGTCTTGCCGATAAGATCCAGCACAGGCACCCCCTCAAAGCCCGGCCGCACATAGGAGTCGCTGGCTGACCCTACAATTGCAACCGCAAATCCCCGGGCGATCAGCCGTCGTGCGACTTCGGCATATCGTTCAAGCGGCCAGCGGCGGACGGCGCTCACCCGTGCCACATTTGCCGCTCCACCCGGCATCAGCAATGCCAGTCTTGCCGCCCCATTGACCTCATGCCGGCGCAAAGCTGGCAGACGCAATTGCGGGGGGTGGACATCGCTTACGGCATCCGGACCGTCAATTTGCGTGATCATGCGCACATATTCGAAAGAATGGTGCCGGCCCGGAATTGAGGATCGCCGGCTTTCCGAAAGCGTCCGAATCTCTTTTGTCCATGCCGTGAGAAGCAACAGGCGATATTTCCTGTCATGATGGGCCATGCATACAAGATCGAAACGGCGGCCCAGCAACCGTCGCCAAACGTTGAGCAAAAGAGCTATCCGGCTGGCCAGGGAGCCGAAAAGCTTTCTTTCGTCTATCTCGATAATTTCGTCGAGTTCGGGCGCCAGAGCCAGCAGCGGCGCCGGCACCCTTCCGCACAGCCAAGTGATTCGGGCGCCCGGCGCTCGCCGTCTTATTTCCGAGATCATCGGCATCGCCATGGCAACATCACCTATGGCGCCGATTTTGATGATCAAGATACTTCGCATGCCAATTTCCGGACGGGCGACATGTCTGCGTCCAGAATGTGCCGGAATTGCACTGCGATGAACAGGCCTTGACCGATAATAGTTCTGCGCATGTCCCTTCATTCCAGATGGTCGCCGATAGCGCTGTAGAGCTGCCTGAGCTTGACCCTTAGATGTCCGCAACGGCCAATCGCCATGTTGGGTGGCCGCCATCGCCACGTCGTGCGGCCGATCACTTTGATTCCGACTTGCTCTAGCGCAGGCGGTAACTGAGGAATGCGGCCACGCCATGGTCGGCCGGTACGTTGGTGATCGTCAGATCATTGATGGTGTTGGCCTTCAGCATGTCCGGCGAGGCCTCCAGGGCGGTGGTGAAAATCGTTTTTCCGTTGGTCTCGCCCAGCAGATGGCCGTTTAACGACACCGACAGGCGCGGATGGCCCCATGACAATGCGACGACGACAAAATCGAAACGCGCGGCGGGGATTTTGCCAATCCGGAATTTTACGTGCGATTGTTTTGGCGCTCCCGAAAAAGAGGTGAGCAGGCCGGTTCCTCGTATCGGCAGCAACTGATCGTCAGGAAGATGCAGCTCGCGCGTCTGGGTCTCATATTTTTTCCGCAACAAATCTTCGCTCATGAAAAATTGTGGGAACCGCCAGTCAAACAGAATAGGCTGCGGCGTGACTTCCAGGTCGGGATAAGCACTCCAGTAGTTGGCATAAGGGTTATAGAGCCCTTGGATGTTGATCAGAAAACCCAGGCCCAAGGCAATTTGTGCGGCAGCAACCACCAGCCGGCGCTTTTCGTCATTAGCGGCGAGACCGCAGCACATGATGACGGCGATATCGGCCAGAAGGACCATGTCGGACGCGCTGCGGGGGCCGAAAGAATGCCCCACCCACCAATGCGGAAAGGTGATGATGGTAAGAAAGTTCAGGAGAATGGCGATCCACAACAACCTCAAAACCGCGGACGGCCGTCTGTGCAGCATCAAGGCAAAAGGGATGACAAGGAGGATGGGATTAAAGACCAACAGGCTGCGCGATGGACTGGCGAGGCTGCCCCACAGAGCTTCCGGCAGGATCGAGAGGCTCAATCGGTTCCCGTCATAATAGGGAGGCTGCAGGGAGCCGAAGGTCGCATAGGACCAAAGACAAAACAGTGCCAAAAGGGCGCCACTCGCAATGGCCGCGGTCAGGCCTGCGCGGCGGTCGCGCCAGCAAAGATATCCCAGCGCCAGGGCTATAAGCGGCGCCATGGTCGGGCGGCACAGGTAACCGAGAAACAGGACCAAGCCCAGGAGCCAGGCGGGATAAGTTCGTTCGCCTCGTTCTCTGCGGATCAGATAAAGCAAGGTGAGAGCCGCGAATATCAGTTCATAATCCAGACTCCATAACGCGGTTCCTACGGTAGGCCCGATAATCGTTCCAAAAATCATCAAGCCGGACCAGAAAAGGCTCGCCGAAGGCGAGAAAAACTCCCGCGCGATCGCGTAAAGCAGGAGCGCCAAGACGACAGAAGCAAAGGCCGCCAGAAGCTTCTGGAGGGCGCGGTCCGCCTCTCGTACGTCGATGCCGGCCGCGTTCGCCGCCGCTACCGCGGGTAAAGAAACGATCGAGGTCCCGAGTGGAAACAGGTCATACAGATGTCCGCCGCTTTCGACTATCGCATGATGCATCCTGCCGTCCGCCAGGCGGAAATAATCCTTGTACCGGTCAAGTTGCACGGTGTGGTCATGCAAAATCACCTGGGAAACGAGAAGTTCGCCATACGAGTCGCTTCCAGTATCCGACACGGGACTGAGCAGCATCACGAAGAATACCAAGACCAGATAAATGCCCAGCAGCATCTTGGATGCAGCGCCATCGCGGCGGATGGCGGCGGCAGTAGTGGTCATTTGGACAGCTTTCGGCAATTGGCGTCCCTAGACAACCGATCGGGACGGAGGTGTTCGATCAGCTCCAATGGCCCAACCCTCGCAGAAGAGGCTGACACGGGTGACGGATGCCGGTCTCGCGACACCTGTCCAGACCGCCGGTTGATCCATTTCCCGAAAAAATCACTCTGGAATCCAGGCACGGCTCGCTTATCGTGCTGCCGATGTGATAGCGAGTTTTTCAATGAACCCCGAAATCCATAGCAGTCTCACCCAGCGTTTGCAAAGCCATGCGAACCGGCACCTCCAGGCGGTCGACACGCCTCGCGGGCATGGCTATATCGTGCTTCGCCATTATGCGATCTTTGAATAATGTCCGCCAAACCATGCGGGAGTCCCGGCGGCAACTTTACTCGCGTGACAGGGAGCCGACCGTCGTGGAGCCGCACCGTCGTTATGAGCTTCTTGCCCGTGGCGGCAATGTTCTAGACGCGTCTTCATGAGTCGATCCAACGAAGTGCAACGGCGCTTGGACCGGTGGATGGGTTCCGCCCTCCTGCGCATCCTTGCCGCGCTGCGGGGGCGGCGAACGCGTCCATTTCATCCGCATAAAATCGGCTTCCTCGAACCCACGGCAATCGGCGACCTGATCCTGGATACCGGCCTTTTGGCACAGGCTCGCGCCGCGTTTCCCGATGCGGAACTGCACCTGTTTCACGGCCCGAGCAATGCCGGCCTGTTGCCACTGCTGCCCGTCGATCTGGTCGCACATGCCTGCGACTTTTCAAAGCCCAGAACCGCCCTGAACAAAATTCGTGCCGTACAGCCCGACCTTCTGGTGGACTGCACGAACTGGCCGCGGCTGACAGCGGTCCTCTCCGCCTTGTCCGGTGCCTATACCATCGGTTTTGAGACACCCGGACAACAACGGCATTTCGCTTATGACAGAAAGGTGCACCATTCGCTTGCCCGTCATGAGCGGGACAATCGCGCTGCCCTGGCCGCGGCCCTGACCGGAGCCATCCAACCTTATGAACCGGCGCTGGGTGTTCCGGAGTCCGCGCTGCCCGATTTGCCTTACGACAGGCTGATTCTCTCTCATATCTCACCCGGCGGTTCGCGTGCCCGCGAAAAAAGCTGGCCTCCTGCGCGGTGGGCGGAGTTGAGCCGGCGCCTTGCAGCGGACGGGTTTGTCATCGGCTTCACCGGCACGGCCCAGGACCGGCAGGCGATCGAATCCGTGTTGCTCCAGGCAGCGTTGCCCCGAACCCAGGCCGTTTCCCTGGCGGGTCGGCTCGATCTCGCGCAAACCGCACGGTTGATGACTCTGTCGCGCCTGCTGATAACAGTGGACACCGCCACGGTGCATCTCGGTTCGGCTCTCGGCGTTCCGATGATCGCCCTGCACGGACCGTCTGCCTCCTGGCGCTGGGGCGCGACGTCTGCGAACGCAGTCAGCATCGATGCCCCCCACGCGCAAGCCGGCTTCATTCATTTTGGTTACGAGCAGAGTCCGGATGCGATGGAGATCATGCCGACCATCACGGTTGAGACTGTCTACGGCGAAGCGATCCGCAAGCTCAAAAGCTGATGCTTAAAGATAGGGATCCTTGCGCATGAGGAAATTGCAGACATAGTCTTCCACCCCTTCCTCAAGCGGAGTCATCGGCCTTGTGAAACCGGCCGCCCGCAATTTCTCCATGCGGGCCTGCGTAAGATACTGGTAGCTGTCGGCCAATTCCGCCGGCATGTCGATAAAGGAGATTTTATCGTCCTTGCCCGCGGCCCGGCACAATGCTTTGGCTAAATCGAGCCAACTGCGCGCTTTTCCCGAACCCAAATTGAACAGGCCGGAAATTGCGGGATTTGCGAGCAACCAGAGAATCGCCTCCACACAGTCCCGCACATAAATGAAATCGCGCAGTTGGCCGCCGTCGGCGTAATTCGGATTCCTGCTGCGAAACAGGCGGATAGGCTCTCCGGCGGCGACCCGGGGGTAATTCTGGGCGATAACGCTCTTCATCGACCCTTTGTGATATTCATTGGGGCCGTAGACATTGAAAAATTTCAGCCCGACGATCTGCGGCGGCAGCTTCACCCCGCGCGCCTTAAGCCGGGCGACGTGGCGATCCACCACATGCTTGCTCCAGCCATAGGCATTGAGCGGCTTGAGCCGCGCCAGCGCTTCCGGCGAGGCGTCGTCGTCGAAGCCGCCGGCGCCGTCGCCATAGGTGGCGGCGGAGGACGCATATATCAGCGGCTTGTCTTCCCGCGTGCACCAATCGATCAATTGCAATGTTGAGCGGATATTGCGTTCGGCGATCAGATCGATGTTCCGCTCGGTGGTGGCGCTGATCGCACCCATGTGCACCACGGCCCTGACCGCCTTCTTCCTGTCCTCAAGAAAGAGCGGCAGTTTTTCGGGCTCGATCAGGCCGGCGATTTCATGCCTTACCAGATTGCGCCAACGCTCGTCCTGGCCCATCCAGTCACAGACCACGACTTCTTCCTGCCGCGCCGAAAGAGCCGCGACAAGGTTGGATCCGATGAATCCCGCGCCGCCTGTCACGATGTACATTATTTGCTGCTCATCTTGGCGATGGTCCGGCTTGTGCTTTGACCTTCTATCAATCGCGCCAGGAATATTTCACCGCCATAGCTCCTGACAAAATCCGCGCCGACGACCTGGTCGGCGCGGTAATCGGCTCCTTTTATCAGAACATCCGGCCGGACTTCCCGGATCAATTCCATGGGCGTGTCTTCATCGAACAGCGCCACCAGGTCGACCGGCTGCAGGGCCGCCATGACAATCGCCCGCGCGGTTTCGGACTGAACCGGGCGTAGCGGACCTTTTAGCCGCCGGACGGAGGCGTCCGTATTCAGGCCCACGACCAGGCGATCGCAGGTGGATTTAGCCTGCTCCAGAAGCGCGATATGGCCCGGATGAATCAAGTCGAAACAGCCATTGGTAAAGCCGATGCGTTTTCCTTCGGCTCGCCATTTGACGAGGTGATCCTCCAGCGCGGCGCGGGTGCAAATCTTGTGCTCAATCATGCCGGCCTGGCTGGAAAACAGGGAGGCCGAGAGTTCATCGGCACTGATGATTGCCGTTCCCGCCTTCGCGACCACCAGCCCCGCCGCGATGTTCGCCAGTTGCGCCCCCTCCTCCAGGGAACCGCCGGCAGCCAATGTTGCCGCCAAACTCGCGACCACCGTATCGCCGGCCCCCGAAACATCAAACACTTCACGGGCGGTGGCCCGGAAATGTTTTGCATTGCGGCCGCGTTCTTTCAGGGTCATGCCCTTTGGTCCACGGGTGACCAGTACCGCCGCGGTGGCCGGCAGCAATCCCAGCAGTTTTTCCGCAGCTTCGGCCGCATCGGCGTCTGCGTGGCCCGCAACACCGCTGGCCCGAGCCGCTTCCGAAAGATTGGGGGTCACGACAGTGACGCCATCATAGCCCCGCATATCGGCGCGCTTGGGATCCAGAATAACCGGCTTGCCGGCCTTGCGCGCCGCCGCAATGGCCGGAGCCAGCACCTGGTCGCAAAGCAAACCCTTGCCATAATCCGACAGCACCACGGCCTGAACGTCCGGAAGATGCCGGCCGAAGCGGGCCAGAATCTCGTCTGCCTCGGCCTCGGCGGCATGGTTTTTTTCGATATCCACGCGGAGCAATTGCTGGCGATTGGCAACATAGCGGATCTTCTGGGTGGTGGGCCGGCCAGGCGCTACCACCAGATCGCTGACGATGCTTTTTTCCTGCTTCAGCCAGCCCGTTATCTCGTGGCCGGACGCATCGTCACCGATAAGCCCCACCAGCACAACCGAACCGCCCAGGGCCGCGATATTCCGTGCCACATTGCCGGCGCCGCCAGCCATGGCACGTTCTCCTTCCACCGCCAGCACCGCAATGGGGGCTTCCGGCGAGATGCGCTCCGCGCCACCCGAAATGAAACGGTCCAGCATGAGATCGCCCAGGACCAGAATACGCGCGGACCCGAAAGCGCGAATGCGCGCTTGTGCCGATGCCATGAATCCATCAGATAAGGCCAAGCTCGGCCTCCAGCGCCCCGCAGAGCATCTGCCCCAGGGAAATATGCATTTCCTGGATGCGGGCCGTCACCTTTGACGGCACGATCAATATCGGATCGGCGATTCCCGGAAGCAGCCCTCCGCCAGCGCCGCCAAATGCACAGGCTGTAAGCCCGCCGGCGCGGGCCTGTTTCAGGCCTTCAATCACATTGAGGCTGCGTCCCGATGTCGATATTCCCACCGCCACGTCCCCAGGCCTGCCCAGCGCCGCAATCTGGCGTGCAAATATCTGGTCGAAACCCATGTCATTGCCGGCGGCAGTCAAGGCCGAACTGTCCGTGGTGAGGGCGATGGCAGCTATCGGCGCGCGGTTGGCGCGGTACCGGATCGTGAGTTCCGCCGCCAGATGCTGTGCATCGCCGGCGCTGCCGCCATTGCCAAAAAAAAGAATCTTGCCGCCGGCGCGGATGCAACGGACCCAAACCGAGAGCATCGCCTCGAATGGCCCTGCCAGGGTCTCGCGGCATGCCATGGCAGCGGCAACATGGTCATTCCATTCGCTCTCGAAAAACGCCTTGGAATCCATTGCCGACTGCCCCGATCTGACCGCGAATTCCACTACAAATCCCGATTCGTCCTGGTGAGCCCGGACGGGGTCGAACCGTCGGCCCTCTGATTAAAAGTCAGATGCTCTACCGCTGAGCTACGGGCTCTCACCAAGCGGGCGGACCATATGGGCGGGGCCCCCTGGGGGTCAATCGCCATTATGCCGGAAATCCGCGGATTCCGTGGATGTTTCCGTGCCATAGGCGGCATGGAACCGGGCGGCGAAGGCACGGAGCGCGCCCTGTCCGATAGCCGCACGCAGTCCAGCCATCAGGTCTTGGTAGAAAGTCAAATTGTGCCAGGTCAGCAGCATCGCCGCGATAATTTCGCCCGATTTGACCGCGTGGTGCAGATAGGCACGGGAGAAATCACGGCAGGCCGGACAACGGCATTGCGGGTCCAGGGGGGCCCCATCCTCGGCATAGCGTGCATTCTTCAGGTTGAGCGCGCCATTCCAACTGAAGGCCTGGCCGTTGCGCCCGGAGCGGGTGGGGAGCACGCAGTCGAACATGTCGATGCCGCGCTGAACCGCGCCGACAATATCGCCGGGCTTCCCCACGCCCATCAGATAGCGCGGTTGCCCAGGCGGCAGGTGCGGGACCGTGGAATCCAGCGTGTCGAACATTGCCGTTTGGCCTTCACCAACCGCCAAACCGCCCACGGCATAACCCTCGAAACCGATTTCCATGAGTTGCTCGGCCGAGCGCCGGCGGAGTGCGGTCACTGTCCCGCCTTGCACAATTCCAAAACAGGCGCGGCCCAGCCGTTCCGCCTCGGGCCTGGCGTCAAAAGCGCGCCGGCAACGTTCTGCCCAGCGCATGGACAGCGCTACCGATTTTTCCAGTGCCGCTTCGGAAATGGGCAATGCCGGACATTCGTCCAGTACCATCTGGATGTCGGAGCCCAGGAGGTACTGGATCTCCATGGCGCGTTCCGGCGTGAGAAACTCCTCGTGCCCGTCGATATGCGACTGGAACCGCACCCCCTCCTCGCTGATCTTCCGCAAGGATGCGAGCGACATCACTTGAAAACCGCCGCTGTCGGTCAGGATGGGAAAAGGCCAGTGCATGAATTTGTGCAGGCCGCCCAGGCGGGCAATCCGCTCGGCGCCCGGCCGCAGCATCAGGTGATAGGTGTTGCCCAGGACGATGTCGGCGCCGGTTTCCCGCACGCTTTGCGGCAGCATCGCCTTCACCGCCGCCGCCGTGCCGACCGGCATGAACGCCGGCGTGCGGATGCCCCCGCGTCGCGTATGGATGATGCCGGTGCGCGCCGCTCCGTCGGTTGCGGATATTTCCAGTCCAAAGCCGCTCATGGCGGCCTGATTAGCAGGCAGGCATCGCCATAGGAATAGAAGCGGTACTTCTCCCTTATGGCTTCCGCATAAGCCTGGCGCATGGTCTCAAGTCCCATGAAGGCGGCGACCAGCATGAACAGCGTCGAACGGGGCAGATGAAAATTGGTCACCAGGAAATCGGCGGCGCGAAAGCGGTATCCCGGTGTGATGAAAATGCGGGTTTCTCCATGGAAGGAGGCGATGTGGCCGGTCTGATCCGCGGCGCTTTCCAGGGTGCGCAACGCGGTGGTGCCCACGGCGCCAATGCGGCCGCCGCTTTTTCGGACTTCGTTCAGGAGGGCCGCATTTTGCTCATCCAGCGCCGCCGTTTCGGCATGCATGACATGCTCCGCCGTATCTTCCGCCTCTACCGGAAGGAACGTCCCGGCGCCCACATGCAATGTCAGATCGGCGCGGCTTATTCCGGCCGCCGCCAATCGCACCAGCAGTTCGGGCGTGAAATGCAATCCCGCAGTGGGCGCCGCCACGGAGCCATCATGGCGGGCATAGACCGTCTGGTAATCGGCCGAATCGCGCAGATCCGGCGCTCTTTTTTTGGCGATATAGGGTGGCAAGGGCATGCGGCCCACGCGCGCAAGGGCCTGGTCCAACGCCCCGCCAGCCTGATTGAAAGCAAATTCGACCTCCCCTTGATGGCGCACCGCCACCTGCGCGGACAAGAAGGGGCCGAAATGCACCTCGTCTCCCGGCTTGAGCCGCCGCGCAGGCTGCACAAAGGCGCGAAAACGGTCGGCCGCCAGGCGGCGGTGCAGTGTCACTTCAATCGGCACCGGCGGACTCCCCGCCAGCCGGGCCGGGCGAAACCCGCTGAGCCGGGCCGGAATCACCTTGCTGTCATTAAAAGTGAGGACATCTCCCTTATGAAGCAATCCGGGCAATTCATGAAAAAAACGGTGTTCCAGCTTACCATCGGGATGAACGACCAGAAGCCGTGCGGCATCGCGGGGCTCTGTGGGCCTCAGCGCGATCCGTTCTTGGGGAAGGTCGAAATCGAAAAGATCCGTACGCACCACGGGCTGATATACGCGGAAAATCCTCTTTCCGCCAAACCCTTGGAACGATTATAAACTCTTGTTGGAAAACGGCTTTTAATCCCTTCCTAAATGTAATGGCATATTGTAAGCCTGCGAGCAAAACGGGGGCGGTTGAGACCGCCAGATTTCGCAAAACAGCATGACCAGCACCTTGCTCAGTGCCGCCTGGGAGCGGGATCAGGGCCGAAGCGCCCGGAATATGGGTTATTGGCTGTCGGTGTTCGGTCTGGCCGCGGCTGATGGTCTCTGTTTTGTGCTCGCCTCGGTTCTTCTCCGGCATGGCGAGTCTGTGCCCAGCCTGTTGATCATGAACGGCGGCGGCGCCAGCACCACGCGCGCGCCGATCGATATTTTCCTGTTTCTTGCCACCCTGTTCCTGATGGTGCGCTACCTCACCGGCGACTATGGACGCCGCCAGTTATTCTGGGACGGTGCCAAGCTCACGACGATTGCCCTCATGGTCACCGCCATTCCCGATGTATCCATGCTGTTCCTGGCACGCGGTCATTTCGCGATGGGTCATGTGTTGGCCTGTTGGCTGTTCCTGATCTTCGCAGTTCCCGTTATGCGTCAGGGCGCGCGTATCCTGATGTCGCTCCTGGGCGTGTGGCAGATTCCCACAGTCATGATCGGCGTCGGCCCGCGCACTGCGGAAATTCACGACGGGCTCAAGCATTCGCTTTCCCTGGGATTCGATGTGCGTTGGCTGGTGCTGGATCCCGAGGCCCAGGTGCCGCCCAGCATGGCCTCGCTGCGTGCGGTTCATTCCGACGATTCCACCCGCACCGCCCATGTGATGCGGAATGCGGGTTGCGGCCAGGCCATCGTTTCCGCAGAAGATGTCCAGTCCACCCACTTTGCCGACGTCGCCCAGCGCCTTCTGGAGGTCAACATCCCGGTCGCCGTGATTCCGGCCCTGACGCGGCTGCCGCTGGCGAATGTCACCACCAGCTATTTCTTCGGGCGGGACATCCTGATGCTTCAGGTGCGCAGCAATGTGCAGCGCCTTCCCTGGCGCATCGTCAAGCGGGGTTTCGACCTGGCGGCCTCCCTCTCGCTTCTGATCCTTTTCCTCCCGCTTTTCCTGGTCCTGGCCGCGATCATCCGGCGCACCAGTCCTGGCCCGGTGACCTATTCCCATACTCGCATCGGCCGCCACGGCGTCCCGTTCCAATGCATCAAATTCCGCACCATGGTGTCGAACGCGGACGAGTTCCTGCGGCGCTGGGCGGTGGAGAATCCCGAGCTGCATGCGGAGTTCCTCAAGACCTTCAAGCTCAAGGACGACCCGCGGATCACTCCCATCGGCAAATGGCTGCGCCGCACCAGCCTGGACGAACTCCCGCAGCTTTGGAATGTGTTGCGCGGCGATATGAGCCTGGTGGGTCCCAGGCCCGTGATTGCGCGGGAGCTGGAGGAATATTACGGCCCGGCCACCCAACTCTATATCCGCACCCGGCCCGGCATCACCGGCTTGTGGCAGGTCAGCGGCCGCAGCGACACCAGCTATGAACGCCGGATCATCCTGGACGAGTGGTATATCCTCAACTGGTCGTTCTGGTACGATATTGTAATTCTGATCCAGACCGCCTGGATCGTGCTGACCGGCAAAGGCGCTTTCTAATTGCCAACGCTTTTGAGCGCCGCTTCGATGATGCGGTCCTGCGTGTTCTCGTCCAAATAAGGATGCATGGGCAAGCTCACCACCTTTGACGAAAGTGCTTCGCTGACCGGCGTCGGGGCGGAGGGATAGTGGCAATAGGCCTTCTGTTGTGAGAGCGGGATCGGGTAATAGACCGCGGTGGGGATTCCCGATTCTTTGAGGTCGGACTGGAACTTAGCCCGCATTTCGACCTGAATCGTGTATTGCGCCCAACTCGAGGTGGCGCCTTCGATCACACGCGGTATGACGATGCGGTTGGAGGCTGAAAAAGCGCGGTTGTAGCGCTGCGCGGCCTTGTTTCTCAATGCTATCTCGTCCGCGAAAATCTTGAGCTTCTCGATCAGGACGGCGGCCTGAATGGTGTCGAGGCGCGAATTCATGCCGATATGGATATGTTCGTAACGGTCGCTGCCCTGGCCATGCATGCGCAAGGAAGTGAGCATGTTCTTGAGGCCATCATCGTTGGTGAAGCAGGCGCCGCCATCGCCAAAACAGCCGAGCGGCTTGGCCGGGAAGAAGCTGGTCGCCGCCGCATCGCCGATGGCGCCGGCACGCGTCCCGTCCAGCAGCCCGCCGAACCCCTGGGCCGTATCGCAGAACAGCTTGAGCCCCTCGCGGGCGGCGATGGGCGCCAGCTTGCGGTAATCAGCCGGCTGGCCGAACAAATCGACCGGCATCACCACTTTTGCCTTGAGCCGTCCTTCCCGTTTTACCAGGTCGATGGCCGCCTCCAGGCTGGCTGGATCCATGTTGAAAGTGTCGGGCAGGACATCGACAAACACCGGCGAAGCGCCTGCCAGCGCCACCACCTCCGCCGTGGCGGCGAAGGTGAAGGCCGGGACGAAAACCGCGTCGCCCGGTCCCACGCCCCAGGCCCGCAACACCAGGAGCAAGGCATCGGTGCCGTTGGCGCAGGCGACGGCATGCTTGACCCCCGCCCATTGGGCGATATCCCTTTCGAACTGGGCAACCTGCGGGCCCAAAATCCATTGCCCGCCCTCCACCGCATCCCGGATGGCGCGTTCCAGCTTCTCGCCCAGGCGGCGGCGCTGGGCTTGCAAGTCGATAAAAGCGATAGGATCGGCCACGGGCACCTCTTGCAGGACAGGATGTTGTTAGCGGTGGCGCCGTTTGGCCGCCATTCACCAAATATTGCGGTTTATGCCTAGCTTTTCTTGGCGAGCATGGCGATCCTGGAAAGGCCGGACCCTGCGAGCGAAGCGAGCGGGCGGCGAAATCCGCTACAGTCTACCCCGCCTAAACCGGTTTGGCGGAGGCGCGCCCGTAAGTGTCTTCGAAGCGCACAATGTCATCTTCACCCAGATATCCCCCCGACTGCACCTCGATCAAATGCAGCGCCACCTTGCCCGGATTTTCCAGCCGATGCTTGGCCCCCACCGGAATGAAAGTGGATTCGTTTTCCTGCAGCAAAAATTCCTTGTCGTTGCAGGTAACCAGCGCCGTGCCCGAGACCACCACCCAATGCTCGGCCCGATGGTGATGCATCTGCAGCGACAACTTGGCGCCGGGTTTGACGATGATCCGTTTGACCTGGAAACGGTCCCCGGTATCCACACTCTCATAGGAGCCCCAGGGTCTGTGCACCACGGCGTGATAGATATGCTGACCCCGGCCTGAGGCTTCCAGCTGTTCGACGATCTTCTTGACCTCCTGGGCCTTGTCGCGATGGCCGACCAGGACCGCATCCTTGGTCGCCACCACCACCAGGTTTTCCACTCCCACCGCTGCCACCAACGGTCCCTCGCTGCGGATATAGGAGTTGCGGGATTTTTCCGTCACCACTTCTCCGGTCAGGGCATTGCCGTCGGAATCGCGGGGCGAAATCTCCCACAGCGACTGCCAGGAACCCACATCGTTCCAACCCATCTCCACCGGCACCATGGCGGCATGCGCCGCATGCTCCATGATGGCGTAATCGATGGATTGCGAGGGGCAGGCGAGGAAAGCGACTTCGCCCAGGCGGATGAAATCCATGTCGCGATGGGCGTGGAGAATGGCGTCGCGGCAGAAGGAGAGCATGGCCGGCTCCAGCCGCTCCATTTCCTGCAGGAAGACCTTGGCCGCGAACAGGAACATGCCGCTGTTCCAGTAATATTCGCCCGAGGCGAGATAACTCTCGGCGGTGGTCCGGTCGGGCTTTTCCACAAAACGGTCTATGGCAAAGGCGCCAGGCAAAGGCGATGAAGGCCCGGCGGCGAGCGGAGCACCGCTTTTGATATAGCCATAGCCGGTTTCCGGTGCCGAGGGCTTGATCCCGAACGTCACCAGGCTGCCCGCGCGTGCCGCCTTGGTTGCGACCTCAATCGCGGCATGGAATGCGCTGACATCGGCAATAACATGATCGGAGGGCATCAGCAGGACCAGCCCTTCCGAATCGTCTTCCAGGACCTTGAGGGCTGCGATGGCGGCCGCGGGCGCCGTATTGCGGCCGGCAGGCTCCAGGATGATGCGCGCGTCCTTCACGCCCGCGGCGCGCAGTTGTTCGGCGATCAGGAAACGGTGCTCCTGCCCCGAGATAACGATGGGGGCGGCGAAACTCGTCCCCCGCACCCGGGCCGCGGTTTCCTGGATCATGGTGTTGGGACCTGCGAGCGGCAGAAGCTGCTTGGGGAGGGCCTTGCGCGAAAGCGGCCAGAGCCTCGAGCCCGCGCCACCGGAGAGGATGACGGGAAAGATCGATCCGCTATTTTTGGCCATCATCCAACTCCAGGCCCGTTAAGAATTGGCCTCGCCACGCAATTTAGCAAATCCCCGGCGCCGACCATACAGCCGAAAAAGCCAAGGTCCCGTTAAGGTTTATCCGCCGCTATACGGGCTTTGAGGATCTTGTCCGGTTCACCCGAGATGGCACCATTGTTGTGCTCGCCGCCTTTCTTGATGGCATCGACATGTTCCATGCCCGAGACCACTTCGCCCCACACCGAATATTGCCGGTCGAGCCAAGGCGCATCGTCGAAGCAGATGAAGAACTGGCTGTTGGCGCTGTTGGGGTTGGCGGTGCGGGCGGCGGAAACCGTGCCGCGTTTGTGCGGGGCGCTGGAGAATTCCGCCTTGAGGTCGGGAAGGTCCGATCCGCCCGAGCCGGTGCCGGTGGGATCGCCGGTCTGGGCCATGAAGCCCGGAATGACACGGTGGAACACCACCCCGTCATAAAAACCCCGGCGGGCAAGCTCCTTGATGCGGGCCACATGTCCCGGCGCCAGATCGGGCCGGAGCGCGATGGCGACCGGACCGCTTTTGAGGTCGAGGATCAGTGTATTCTCGGGATCGTTTGCCATTATTTGTTCAATTCCTTGCAGCGTTTGACCAAAGCCTTGGCGATGGCGGGGGTGGTGAAGGGCGTGATGTCGCCGCCCAGCATGGCGATTTCCTTGACCAGGCGCGACGCGATCGCCTGATGGCGCGGATCGGCCATCAGGAAGACGGTCTCGATCTCACTGTTGAGGCGCTGGTTCATCGCCACCATCTGGAATTCATATTCGAAGTCGGAGACGGCGCGCAGGCCCCGTATGATCACGCCGGCCCCCAATTCCTCGGCGAACTTGACCAGAAGTTTGTCAAAGGCGCGCACCTCGATGGTGGCGCGTCCCTTCGCCAGCGCTTTTGTCTCGCTTGTCAGCATCCGCGTGCGCTCCCCGAGGCTGAATAAAGGCGCCTTGGACGGATTGGTGGCGACTCCGATCACCAGACGGTCCACCAGCTTGACCGCCCGTTCGATGATGTCGAGATGGCCCAGGGTGACGGGATCGAAAGTGCCGGGATAAAGCCCGACGCGCCGCCGCCTCTTCATGCCGTGCTCACATCGGCGATGCGCTCCACCGACACCACGCGTTCGCCATCCTCCACCCGGAAGACGGTGACGCCCTGGGCGGGCCGGCCCTGGATGGAGATGCCGGACACGGGCACACGGATGGTCTGGCCGCGGTCGGAGATCAGCATCAGGTCGTCGGAATCCTCGACCGGGAAAGAGGCGATCACGGCGCTGTTCTTCCGCCCCATGCCGATGGCGACGATGCCGGAGCCGCCGCGGCCGGTGACGCGGTATTCATACGAGGATGTGCGCTTGCCGAAGCCGGTCTGGGAAATGGTGAGGACGAATTGCTCGCGGGCGCCCAGGGCGGCATAGCGCTCCGGCGTCAGCGTCGCCTCCTCGCCATTCTCCTCCGCCGCCTCTTCGCCATTGATCTCGGCGGGCTCTTCTTCCTCGCCGGCGGCGCGGCGCGCGGCATTGGCCTGTTTGAGATAGGCGCGCGCCTCGGCGCTGCTGGCGTCGGAATGATAGAGCAGCGAAAGACTCACCACTTCGTCGTCTTTGCCGAGCTTGATGCCCCGCACCCCGGTGGAATCGCGGCCCTTGAACACCCGCACATCGCCGACCGGGAAGCGGATCGCTTTGCCGCCCCTGGTGGTGAGCAGGAAATCCTGCGCTTCGGTGCAAGTCGCGACACCGACAATGCCGTCCCCGGCTTCGAGCTTCATGGCGATCTTGCCGCTCTTGTTGACCTGGGCGAAATCGGAAAGTTCGTTGCGCCGCACATCGCCGGAGCGGGTGGCGAACACCACATGGAGCTTGTCCCATTCTGCCTCGTCTTCGGGGAGCGCCAGGATCGTGGTGATGCGCTCGCCCTGGGCCAGGGGCAGCAGGTTCACCATCGCCTTGCCCTTGCCGGCAATGCGCGCCTCCGGCAGGCGCCAGACCTTGAGCTTGTAGGCCATGCCGGTGGAAGAGAAGAAAAGCAGCCAGGCATGAGTGGACGCGACAAACAGGCTGGTGACGAAATCCTCGTCCCGTGTCGCCATGCCGGAACGGCCTTTGCCGCCCCGGCCCTGCACCCGGTATTCGGCGAGCGGCGTGCGCTTGATATAGCCGGCATGGGTGACGGCGATGGCGACATCCTCCCGCTCGATCAAGGCTTCGTCCTCGATCTCGATCTCGGCATCCACCAGCTCGGTCTTGCGCGGGGTGGCAAATTCGTCGCGGATGGCTTTGAGGTCGTCGCGGGCGATCTGCATCACCCGGGCGCGGGAGGACAGGATATCCAGATAATCCCGGATGGACTCGCCCAGCTTGGCGGCTTCGTCCAGGATCTCGACCACGCCCAAGGCGGTCAGGCGCTGCAGCCTGAGGTCCAAGATCGCCTTGGCCTGCTCTTCCGACAGCCGGATGGTTTCGTTCACTTCCATCCTGTGGCGGGGATCGGCGATCAGGGCCACCAGCGCCCCCACATCCTTGGCGGGCCAGGCGCGCCCCATCAGCTGTTCGCGCGCCGTCGAGGCGTCGGGGGCGGCGCGGATCAGCTTGATGACCTCGTCGATATTGGCGACGGCCACCGCCAGGCCCACCAGGATATGGCCGCGGTCGCGCGCCTTGGTGAGTTCGAACTTGGTGCGCCTGGTGATCACCTCCTCGCGGAAGGCGACGAAGGTCCCGATCAATTCCTTCAGGTTCATCAGGGCGGGACGCCCATTGTTCAGGGCCAGCATGTTGACGCCGAAGCTGGTCTGCAGCTGGGAGAATCGATAGAGCTGGTTCAACACCACATCGGCGGATGCATCGCGCTTGAGTTCGATCACCACCCGCATGCCGTGGCGGTCGCTTTCATCACGGATATCGGCAATGCCCTCGATGCGCTTGTCGCGCACCAGTTCGGCGATGCGTTCCTGCAGCAGCGCCTTGTTCACCATATAGGGGATTTCGGTGACGATGATGGCTTCCCGGTCCTTGCGGATTTCTTCCACGGCGCAGCGCGCCCGCATCAGGACGGAACCGCGGCCCCTGGCGAGCGCGCCGCGCGCCGCCTGCTTGCCGATGACGAGCCCGCCGGTGGGAAAATCCGGGCCCGGCACGATTTCGGTCAGCGCCTCGAGATTGATGGAGGGATCGTCGATATAGGCGATACAGGCATCCACCACTTCACCCAGATTGTGGGGGGGGATGTTGGTGGCCATGCCCACCGCGATGCCGGAGGAGCCGTTGACCAGCACATTGGGGAAGCGGGCCGGCAAAACCACCGGTTCCTTCTCGCTGCCGTCATAATTGTCGCGGAACCCGACCGTGTCCTTGTCGAGATCGTTCAACAGCGTCATCGCGGACCTGGCGAGCCGGGCCTCGGTATAACGTTCCGCGGCGGGCGGATCGCCATCCACGGAACCGAAATTGCCCTGCCCGTCGATCAGGGGCAGCCGCATGGAGAAATCCTGGGCCAGGCGCACCAGCGCGTCATAGATCGCCAGATTGCCATGCGGATGGTACTTGCCCATGGTATCGCCGGTGATGCGGGCGCATTTGCGATAAGGCCGGTCGGGGAAATAGCCGGACTCATGCATGGAGTAGAGTATGCGGCGATGCACCGGCTTCAGCCCGTCGCGCGCATCGGGCAGCGCGCGGCTGACGATCACGCTCATGGCGTAGTCGAGATAGGATTTCTTGAGCTCGTCCTCGATCGCGATGGGGGCGACGGGCGGGCCATTCTCGGGCGCGCCGGGCGGCGCCTGAAGGTCGGAATTATCGCTCAAAAATCAGGTCCTGGAACGCCCGGAATCGGGGGCCGAAAGGGAGGTTTTTTCTAGCATTTTTTAAGTGGCGGGAGCCAGCGAAATGGCACCCGGAAAGTCTTTGATTCGCCTGGAGAATTCAGCCCTGCCGAACGGCGTTTCCCAGCCTTGAAAATTCCGCCCTGACCCGCGCCATGTCATAGGCATAAATCAGCCGGATTTGGCCCTGGTCCTTGTAACCGAAGGTGATGCCAATCAGCCGGCCATCGCCATCCACCACCGGGCCGCCGGAAAAGCCGGGGCCCGCATCGCCGGTGAAAATGAAATAGGGCGAGGCCTCGTAGCCCGGTGTCATCACAATCTCCCGGACCACGCCGCGCGCCAGCCGCAGCTTGCCGTCCAGGTCCTGGCCGTAGGCGGTGACCGTTTCTCCGGCTTTGGGCATGGCGGTGGCCGGATTGGCGCTGCGGGCGGTGCGGAAAAACAAAAGATCGGACAGGGTGGCGGTGCCGATCACACTTTTGGCATCGACCAGATTGGCATTATGGGCATTGGTGACGGCGATGCCGGGCCCGATGATCACCGCCGCGCCGGCCGCCCGGTCCAGACCCAGATGGATCCGTCCCTTCAGCGGCAGATAGGCCGCGGCAATGTCGGGCTGCGGGATGGCGGTGGCGGGAATGCCGGAGGCCGTCGCGCAGCCCGTCAGGGCCAGGGCGGCGCACAGAGCAAGGTATCGACGGGAGTGACCGCCAGGAACGCATAGGCCCGTCGCAACAGCATGCGGGCGCCTATGCGCGCGGCGCCTCATGATTGCGCGACCTTAAAAGGGAATCTCGTCATCCATTTCGTCGCGCTGGAAGCTGGCCGGGGCCTCGCTGACGGCACGGCTGCCGCCACTATAGCTCCCCTCGCCGCCTCCCCGGCTGTCCAGCATTACCAGGGTGCCGTTGAAGCGGTTGAGCACGATCTCGGTCGAATAGCGGTCCTGGCCGTCCTTGTCCTGCCATTTGCGGGTCTGCAGCGCCCCCTCGAGATAGACCTTGGCGCCCTTGCGCAGATATTGCTCAGCCACCTTGGCCAGGTTTTCGTTGAAAATGACCACCCGGTGCCATTCGGTCTTTTCCTTTTTTTCGCCCGAGGCCTTGTCGCGCCAGCTTTCGGAGGTGGCCACCGACAGGTTGACCACCGGCTCGCCCGAGGTCATGCGCCGCACCTCCGGGTCCTTGCCCAGATTGCCCACCAGAATCACCTTGTTGACGCTTCCCGCCATGGCCTTGCCTCGCTCTCTTCCAGGTCGACCATAGGCCGGTCTGCCGGGCTATGCATTCTGCATAGCCATTTTGTTCCTATTATGTTCTAGTCTCGTCCGAGTCAATCCCCAACTAATCTGCCGCTCCTTGTCCATTTGAGGTTCCGACCCCACATCCCGGCTTAATCCATGAAAAAGAACCGTCGCTTCGCTCCCTAGGCCCATGCTGAAAAACATCTCCATTCGCGGCGCGCGCGAGCACAATCTCAAGAATATCGATGTCGAGATCCCGCGCGGCACCTTGACCGTGCTGACCGGTCTCTCCGGCTCCGGAAAATCGTCGCTGGCCTTCGACACCATCTATGCCGAGGGTCAGCGGCGCTATGTCGAGAGCCTCTCGGCCTATGCCCGCCAGTTCCTGGAGTTGATGCAGAAGCCGGATGTGGACCATATCGAAGGGCTGTCCCCGGCCATCTCTATCGAGCAGAAAACGACCAGCAAGAATCCCCGCTCCACTGTGGGCACCGTCACCGAGATTTATGACTATCTTCGCCTCCTCTTCGCACGGGTAGGCGTGCCCTATTCGCCGGCCACCGGCCTTCCCATCGAAAGCCAGACCGTCAGCCAGATGGCCGACCGGATTTCGGCGCTGCCGGAAGGGACGCGACTTTACCTCCTGGCCCCCATCGTGCGGGGCCGCAAAGGCGAATACCGCAAAGAGCTGGCGGAACTGCAGAAGAAGGGCTTCCAGCGCGCCAAGGTGGACGGCAAATTCTATGACATCGGCGCCACGCCCGCGCTGGACAAGAAATTAAAGCACGACATCGCAATTGTGGTGGACCGCATCGCGGTGAAAAAGGATATCGGCAACCGGCTGCCGGACTCCATCGAGACGGCGCTGGGCCTGGCCGACGGGCTGCTGGTTGTCGAATTCGCCGACGAGAAGGAGAAGGACGGCAGCTCCAAGCAGATGCTGCTTTCTTCCAAATTCGCCTGCCCCGTGTCGGGCTTCGCCATTCCCGAGATCGAGCCGCGCCTCTTCAGCTTCAACAATCCACACGGCGCCTGCCCGGAATGTGACGGCCTGGGAGTGCAGAATTATTTCGACGAAGAGCTGGTCGTGCCGGACCAGACCGTTTCTTTGCGCAAAGGCGCCATCGCGCCCTGGGCCAAGAATTCCTCGCCCTATTATCTCCAGACCCTGGAGGCGCTGTCGCGACACTACAAATTCTCGATGAACGAGCCCTGGGAGGACCTGCCCAAGAAAGCCAAAGACGTGATCCTGCATGGCTCGGGCGAGGAGGAGATCAAATTCACCTATGACGACGGCGCCCGGCGCTATGACACCCGGAAAAGTTTCGAGGGCGTCATCCCCAATATGGAGCGGCGTTATGGCGAGACCGACTCGGCCTGGGTACAGGAGGAGATGGAACGGTTTCAATCCGAGCATCCCTGCGAGGTCTGCAACGGCTATCGCCTCAAGCCGGAAGCGCTGGCGGTCAAGATCGGCGGCTTGCATATCGGACAGGTCTGCGAGCAGTCGATCAAGGACGCCGATATCTGGTTCCGCGACGTTGACAAGAAGCTGAACAAGCAGCAGCAGGAGATCGCAGTCCGAATCCTGAAAGAGATCCGTGCCCGGCTGAAATTCCTCAACAATGTCGGACTCGATTATCTCACCCTGGCGCGTTCCTCAGGCACCCTCTCGGGCGGAGAGAGCCAGCGCATAAGGCTGGCCTCCCAGATCGGCTCGGGCCTCACCGGCGTTCTCTATGTGCTCGACGAGCCGTCCATCGGGCTGCACCAGCGCGACAACGGCAAGCTGCTCGAGTCGCTTAAAGGCCTGCGCGACATGGGTAACACCGTGCTGGTGGTGGAACATGACGAAGACGCCATCCGCCAGGCCGACCATGTGATCGATATGGGACCGGGGGCGGGCGTGCATGGCGGCCACATCATTGCCGAAGGCAGCCCGGCCGAGATCATCGCCAACAAGAAAAGCCTCACCGGCAAATATCTCGCCGGTTACGAGAATATCCCCATCCCCGCGGCGCGGCGAAAGGCCACGCTGAACCGCTGGCTCAAGGTGATCGGAGCGCGCGGCAACAATCTCAAGAATATCACGGCGGACATCCCGCTCGGCACGCTGACTTGCATCACCGGCGTGTCGGGCGGCGGTAAATCCACCCTGACCATCGAGACGCTCTACAAGGCGGCGGCCAAGAAACTCTCCCAGGCGCGCGAGCATCCCGCGCCCTACGACAAGATCGAAGGCCTGGAATTCCTCGACAAGGTGATCGACATCGACCAGAGCCCGATCGGCCGCACGCCCCGCTCCAACCCCGCCACCTATACCGGCGCCTTCACCCCCATCCGCGACTGGTTCGCCGAGCTGCCCGAGGCCAAGGCACGCGGCTATGCGCCGGGGCGCTTCAGCTTCAATGTCAAGGGCGGGCGCTGCGAGGCCTGCCAGGGCGACGGCGTGATCCAGATCGAGATGCATTTCCTGCCCGACGTCTATGTGCAATGCGATGTCTGCAAGGGCAAGCGCTACAACCGAGAAACCCTGGAAGTGAAATTCCGCGGCCATTCCATTTCCGACGTGCTGGACATGACGGTGGAGGCCGGCGCCGAACTGTTCAAGGCGGTGCCTTCCATCCATGAAAAGCTGGAGACCCTGAAGCGGGTGGGGCTGGGCTATATCTCTATCGGCCAGCAGGCCACCACCTTGTCCGGCGGCGAAGCCCAGCGGGTGAAGCTCTCCAAGGAATTGTCGCGCCGCGCCACCGGCCGCACCCTCTACATACTGGACGAGCCCACCACCGGCCTGCATTTCCATGACGTGAAGAAGTTGCTCGAGGTGCTGCATGAGCTGGTGGACCAGGGCAACACGGTGGTGGTGATCGAGCACAATCTGGAAGTGATCAAGACCTCGGACTGGATCATCGATCTCGGCCCGGAAGGCGGCGATGGCGGCGGCGAGATCGTGGCTGGCGGCACGCCGGAAGAGGTGGTGAAAAATCCCCGCTCTTATACCGGGCAATATCTCAAGCCGTTGTTGAAGAACGGGGTGAAGAAGCTCAGCGCGGCGGAATAGGCGCTTACGCTTCTTCTGCCGCGCCGCCATTCTTGAGCGCGGCCAGCGCGAAAGCGCTGGAAGAAGAAACCAGGCCCAGCAGCAAAGGCGCGATCAAAAAGCCCAGGCCCTGGGTGATCGGCATATTGACGCTCATATTGTGCAACTCGGCAGCCGCCGCGGCGCCGGAATTGTCCAGGGACGGCATGGAGGGCCCGCGGCCTTCCAGCAGCATCTCCGCCACCGCTGCCGCCAGCACCACCGGTCCCATGGTCGCCAGCATGATGCCCAGGATACGCCAGAAATTGCCGGCGGAAAGATTCCAGCTGCGGGGCAGAACCGGACCGTCCTCGCTGGTGGCCACCGCCGGCAGCAGGAAGGCAAAGCGCAAGCCGATATAGAGCACACCCAAATCCGCCAGGAGCGCCAGCATCTCCGGCCCATAGGCCGTCAGGGCAAGCGGAAGTCCGTGCAGCGACTGGGCCAGCGTGCGCGCCCCAAGAAACAGCAGCCGCGCCAGCGCGATGGGCAGGATCAGGAAGGCGATCAGCCCGAGCAGGGCGCGGAACAACCGCCATTCCGGCGGGCCGAAGGCGAAATGCACCAGGGTGCCTTCCTTGCGCGCGCCCAGCGCCATCTGCACCACCGGCACATACATCATCGCGTAGAGCAGGAGCGCGGCGATGAAATAAAGCAGCAGGCTGACCAGGGCCGGTCCCAGAGTGGCGATATTGTTGGAAACGAGCGCGTCGGCGGCGGCGGCGTAATAATGCCGCTGGACGAAAAAGCCCATCACCGTGACGATCACCATGGGCAGCCAGATCAGCCCTATGATGGCGCCCAGATGGGTGAAGGTGAAGCGGTAGGCAGCCCGGATGGTGGCCGCGACGGGAATCTTCTTCATCGCGGCTTGAGAGAGCCTGATTTTATGCTTTCGTCAAATCAGAATTCGTCAAACGGGCGCAGATCGTCGAAGCTGGGCGGGGTCGGCGCCGTGAACTCGCTCCACAGGCCGGTGGCCCAGGCGGCAACCGCAGCTGCCAGCGGCAACTCCAGGGCGGCGCGGAACGGCGCGGCGGCGGCAAGACCGGCACGTTGCAGGCGGCTGCGCGGCACGAACACCGCCACGGCGACGGCGCCGGCGGCCAGAATGGCGGCCCCCAGGGCAAGCCGTAACAGATTGGAATTCCTGCGTTCCTCGGCCATATCTCTGCTCTCTCGGTCGAGTCGTACTATAGGTGCCCCACCCGGTCCCTGTCATCAGCATGAGAGCTTTTTTCAAAGCGTTTTTGCCGCATGGTGAAGATTAACCGCTTTTGGAAGCCCGCCGGCTCTTCCCGTGCATAATGGGAGCCGGAATGGAGAAAAAGCTTCACATAGCCAAAGTCCATATCGTGGGCGGCGGGCTGGCCGGATCGGAAGCGGCCTGGCAGGCGGCTCAGGCCGGGCTGGCGGTGGTCCTGCATGAGATGCGGCCCCTCAGGGGCACTTTCGCCCACCAGACCGATGGGCTGGCGGAACTGGTCTGTTCCAACTCCTTCCGGTCGGACGACTGGCAGAACAATGCCGTGGGCCTGTTGCATGAGGAAATGCGCCGGGCGGGCTCCCTCATCCTGGCGGCGGCAGACGCCCACAAGCTGCCCGCCGGCGGTGCCCTGGCGGTGGATCGTGAGGGATTTTCACGCGCGGTGACCGAAGCGCTGTCACGCCATCCCAATGTCACAATATCCCGCGAAGAAGTGACGGAACTGCCGGAACGGGGAAACTGGATCATCGCCACGGGTCCCCTGACCTCCGAGGCGCTGGGCGCCGCGATCGCCGAAGCAGCGGGGGAGGCGCATCTGGCATTTTTCGACGCCATCGCCCCTATCGTGCACCGGGAAACCATCGATTTCGATATCGCCTGGTTCCAATCCCGCTACGACAAGGAAGGGCCGGGCGGCGGGGTGGCGGATTACATCAATCTGCCGATGGACGAGGCCCGGTACAAAGAATTTGTGGCGGCGCTGCTTCAAGGCGAGAAGACCGATTTCAAGGAATGGGAAAAGTCCACGCCCTATTTCGAAGCCTGCCTGCCCATCGAGGTGATGGCGGCACGGGGTGAGGATACGCTGCGCTTCGGGCCAATGAAGCCGGTGGGGCTTTCAGACCCGCGTACCGGCTTTCGACCCTATGCCGTGGTGCAGCTGCGTCAGGATAACAAGTTGGGCACACTCTGGAACATGGTGGGCTTCCAGACCAAGCTTCGCCATAGTGAGCAGGCGCGCATCTTCCGCACCATCCCGGGATTGGAGAAGGCCCAGTTCGCGCGGCTGGGCGGGCTTCATCGCAACACCTTCATCAACTCGCCGCGCCTGCTGGATGGTTCCCTGCGCCTGAAGGCGCGTCCCAATATCCGTTTTGCCGGCCAGGTGACGGGCGTGGAGGGCTATGTCGAAAGCGCCGCCATCGGGCTGCTGGCCGGGCGTTTCGCGGCAGCAGAACTCTCGCAGCGGCCGGTTGCGCCGCCGCCGCCCGCCACCGCCTTCGGTGCGCTGCTCGCGCATATCACCGGCGGAGCGGATGCACGGACGTTCCAGCCCATGAATGTGAATTTCGGACTCTTTCCGCCTCTCACGGGAAAAAAGATCAAGAGCAAGGATCGCAAACAGGCGATGAGCGAGCGGGCGCTCAATGATTTGGCGGCGTGGCTGGGAGAACGTCAGGCAGCCGAGTAGTTCTGATTGCCCCTGCCGCTCGCTTGCGCGCGCGGCGTTCGGCTGCTTTCGCGTGTCCACCGGACACGCTCATGCGCTTCGCTCACCACAGCCTCAGCCTTCGACAAGCTTATGATGAGGATGTTCCTACAGGCGGCCTCTGACGGCCGCAGCCAGAAGCGCCATCTGACGGCGGTGGATGGGCACATCGCGTCCCAGGTTTTTCGCGAGATTTTTCAAGTAGACCGGAACCAGAGCGGCGGGCAGCAGGGCGGGAAGGCCGGCGCGGGGACGCGCGGCGCGGCGTGCGGCAAGGAAATGCTCTTTGGCCCGCAGCGCCAGCTGATGCGCCACGGCGTACACACGCGGATCGTCGCGAAGACCGAAAAACGTCTCTGGCGTCAAGCTGACCGTGTCCAACAGGTCGAGCGGGAGATAGAGTTTGTGGCGGGCATTGTGGAACGGCAGGGAGCGCAGGAGCCCGGTCAGGCCATAGGCCAGCGCCGGCGCGCGGGCGAGCGCGGGATCCGCGCCCAGAAGCTTGAGCGCCAGGCGCATCAGCGCGCCGCCGGTCGCGTCCACATGATTTTCCAGCGCCGCCAGATCGGCGAAGCGTTCGGCATTGGCGTCGAAGGCGCGGGCCGCGATGATAGCCTCGAAATCGGCCGGCGGCAGGGCATGAGCCTGGAACAGCGCCGCCAGGGCCTTGGCGACGTCGTGATTGCGCGGCATGCCCTTATGGGCGCCTTCCACCGCCTCGCGCCACCATTCCAGGCGGATCGCGCCCAGCATGGGTTCGCGCACGCTCTCCGCCACCCGCGCCAATTCGTGATTGAAGGCATAGAGCGCGAACAAAAAGGGCCGGACAGCGGCGGGCGCGAACAGAGCGGAAAAATAGCGGTCCGGGTCGGCGCCGCGCACTTGAAGGGCCAGCCGGGCCGCCAGATTCGGATTCATCAGGCCCGAATCCATCACACCGAACCCGTCATGCCCGATCCGTCATGTCGGCACCTTTTGTTTCAGGCTGCGCCGCCACATGCCGTCTTCCAGGACAAAGCCGTGATCGCGATAGATATTGCGCACCGGAATATTGCGCGCCGTCTCGATGATCCGGCCGGAAAGCTCCTGGCGGTCCCGCGCCAGGGCCGCCATCACCCGGCGCATGAATTCATGCTCCACCCCCATGCCCAGGACACGGCAGGAGAGCACCAGCCCGGCGATTTCACCGCCGCGCACGACGGCGGCGCCCACCAGGCCATGATCGCCGAAACGGTCGCGGACCTGGACCGTGAAGACACGCGCATCGGGATCGCGCGCCAGGGCCTCCAGTTCGGCGGCAGAGAATTTCGCGCCAGTGGTGTTGAACTGGCTGGTGCGCTGGAACAGCTCCGCCACCCGCGCCACATCGGCAAGATCGAGATTTTGCACTTTGGTCTCGATCTGGAGGCTGGCCAGGAATTCCGCCTCGCTGACGCTTTTCTTGCGCGCCGCCTGCCGGCCCAGCTGGGCCTTGGCAAGGTCGGTGCGGACGGCGGATTCGGCGGTGATGCCGGGGACTTGCAGGCGCGGATCGGCGAGCAGGCGGCGGCGCAGGCTGAAAGGATCCTCGCCCCAGACCTCGACCTGCGGCAGGCGCTGGCGCACGCGGTCGCGCTCCACCGGATTGTCGTCAATGAACAGAAAGGTCTCCAGCGCCAGGCCGAGTTCATCGGCGATGGAGCGGATATTCTCCACCTTGTCATGCCAATTCACGCGCCAGGTGACCAGGTCGTCAGGCGTGATCAAGGGAAACGGGCTGTAATGCGATTCGTATTTCCACAATTCCCGGACCGTGGCTTCGTCATTCTTGCTGACACAGGCAAGCAGAATCCCCCGCTTTTTCAGGGTGAGAAGGGCGTCATGCAGGCCGAAATAAAGCCCGATATAGGAATAGGGACTGGAAACATCCGCCCGCCAGGCGAAAGGCGCGCCGGTTTCCGCCAGCACGCCCGGCCATAACACCCCGTCAAGATCGAGGATCACGCATTTCTTGCGCCCCACCCCCAGCGCCACCAAGAGCGCGTCGAGATGGGCCCGCGCCGTCACCTTCTCGCGGAGATAGGGATCGCCGCCCAGTGCCTCCGCCAGGGGAGCGAGATCCGGGAAGATGCCGTGCACCGCCGCTTTTTCTTTTTCCGGACGCTGCAAGAGCCAGCCCGGCGAGCCGAAATGCGCCAAGGCCAGGAGACCGTCATCCAACAGGCGTTCCGCGCCGGCGGCGTTGAGCACCGCGGCGATATCCACCACATGGACATCGGAATATTCGGCCGCCAGCTCGGCCAAAGCGAGATTGGCGGCGCGGAAACGGTTGCGATGCCCGGACGCGCCGCGCTCCGCCAGGCCGAGCGGCTCGACCGTGGGTTCGGGAAGATTGTCGATCAGGATGGGCTTGGCGCTGTGCTTGCGCAGACCATCCAGGGTCCGGCGCGCTTCGGCGATGAAAGCCGCGTGCGGCTCGGCCGCGTCATAGCCGGGAATGGAGAAACGCTGCCGCAGGGCCCCGATCAGGATGGCATCATGGCTGTGTTCGGCGGCCAGGCGCAGATCGTCCGGAAAACTCGCCGCCACCTTGAGGTCAAGTCCCCGGCCAGCGGCCTCGCGGCGCAGGAAATCGGATTCCATCTGCACGTCGCAATCGCCGAACAGGAGAAGTTCGACTTTCTGCTTCTGGCCGGCAAAGTCTTCCGGGGTGAGCGACGCGCTGGCGGTAAAATAGGCCTCCACGCCTTCGCGCCTGCTGAGGCGGAACCGCTCCAGCAATTCGTCCGGGTCGCGGCCTTGGTAGGGGGCGAGCAGCTGAACGACATGGGCCAGTTCGTCTTCCGGCGTCTTTTCCGTAAGGATGCCGCGCTGAATCAGCCCGGCCAAAAGGCTGTCGGGCGGCGGTGGCGGAACCTCGGCCGGGTGGGTGAAATTCCGCAGCAGCGCGGCGACTTCGTCATTCACCGGCAGTCGCACATGACTGATGGCATCAACCACCAGCGTCCGGTTGTTGCCGAGCGGAAGCAGATGAGCAAAGCGCGACAGGCGCAGCAGCATGAAAAACCAGGCCTAGAACGGCGGCCCGGAATGGCCCGCCCCGATAAGCCTAATATAGATGTCCGGCCGCGACCATGCTGAACAGCATGGGGATCGAGAGAAGCGTGTTGATGCGGCTGAACATGCCCGCGGTCTTGCCGGCGGCGGCCTTTTCCGGCGCCGGCAGGTCTGGATATTTGCCCCCGATATTCAGTGCCTTCTGCTGGTTGGGCCAGATCACAAACCAGACATTGAACCACATGATGGTGCCAAGCCACATGCCGATGCCGATGGCGAGATATTTGGGCACCACCGGCCAGCCCTGCAGCCCCTGGCTCAAATCCAGCGTGTAAGCCTCGATCAGGTAATTTTCGCGGAAGGCGAGGACGATCCCGAAGAAAATCGTTCCCATCGCGCCCCAGCGGAACCAGAACAAAGCGGCGGGGGTGATGAAGCGGCCCAGCGCCGGTTTAAATTCATCGGGAATCTTGGGCATGGTCGGCGTGGAAACGAAATTGAAATACCAGAGAAGGCCGATCCACATCACGCCGCAGATCACATGCAGCCAGCGCAGGGTGAAAAGCTCGAAGGTGGCGGCGTCGAAGCCCTGCACCGAGCAATAGACCCCGACCAGGAGAATCGCCAGCACGAAACTCGCGATCACCACATTGCGAAGATTTCCCAGAAACGCCGCCATGGAAGGCCCTCCCCGAATGAGTCCGGCTGGTGTTATAGGCGCTTCGGGAACTCTTTTTAAGCGGCCAAAAGCCCCAAATATGTAGGGTCTTGCCTGGCACAGGCCGTTCGCATGGCTTGGCCGCCATGCTCACCCCCTTCGGTGCGAAACACCTGGAAGGAGAGAGGCCTAGCACGTGTTCGCCCGGGCAAAAGCTCTGCTGGAGCTTTTGCCGGTCCGGGCTCAAGGACGTGCGTAGGCGGAGGGGGTCAATTTAAATCGCCAGCTTCCGCGGCCTTGTGGTGTTCAACCAGAAGATCACGATCAGCCTGGTCACCATCACCGCAGTGAAGAAAGAGGTGATGATGCCCACGCCCAGGCTGACGGCAAAGCCGGCCACCGGACCCGAGCCCAGTTCGAACAGGATCAGGGAAGCGATAAGGTGGGTCATGTTGGCGTCGATGATGGTGTTCATCGCGCGGCGGAAACCGGTATCGACCGAAGCCAGGATGGAACGGCCATTGCGCTGCTCCTCGCGGATGCGTTCATAGATCAGCACATTGGCGTCCACCGCCATGCCCATCGTCAGCACGATGCCGGCGATGCCGGGAAGCGTGAGCGTGGCGCCGAACAGGGTCAGCACTGCCAGCAGCAAGACCACGTTCAATGTCAGCGCGATGTCGGCAAAAAAGCCGAACAGTCCGTAACGCAGGATCATGAACAGCGCCACCATCACCAGCCCCGCCACCGCGGAGATGCGGCCGGCGCTGATGGAATCGGCACCCAGTTCGGCGCCCACGGTTCGCTCCTCGATGATGTTGAGGCTGGTGGGCAGCGCGCCGGCGCGCAGCAGGATGGCAAGGTCATTGGCGGTCTTGACGGTGAAGCCGCCATGAATGCTGCCCGATCCGCCCAGGATGGCACCCTCGATCACCGGCGCCGAAATGACCTGGTTGTCCAGCACAATGGCGAAGCGGTGTTGGATATTGTTCTTGGTGACATCCCCGAACTGCCGTGCCCCCACCGTGTCGAAGCGGAAATCGACTTCCGGCTCGCCGGTTTGCTGATTGAAACCCTGGGTGGCGTCGGTGAGGCGGTCGCCCGAGACCATCACCCGGCGCTGGACGATGATGGGTGGCGGTTTGGGGTCGCCGGGCGTGGGCGCCTGCGGCAGCAGCTGATCTTCCGGCGGCACCGTGCTGGCGGTGGGATCGGCGGCCTCGTCCACCAGCTGGAAGGTCATCTTGGCAGTCTTGCCCAGAATGGTCTTGAGTTCGGTGGGATCCTGCAGACCGGGCACCTGGACCAGGATGCGGTCCGGGCCGGATTGCGCGATATCGGGCTCGCGGGTACCCAATTCGTCAATGCGCCGGCGCACCACCTCGATCATCTGCTGCATCACCTGGACATGGCTCTGGGCCTTGTAACCCTCGCTCATCGTCATGGTGAAAAGGCCGTCCGGGCCCTGGGTCTCGTCATATTGGCGGGCGCCGACCGCGAGTACCCCGTTGGTCATGGCGGGGTTGAGGTCGTCGATGATCTTCTTTGCCGCGGCTTGCGCCGATGCATCGGGCACGCGCACCCGCACCGTCCCGGCATTGGCGCCGAGGTCGAGATACTGGATATGCGCCTTGCGGAAGGCGGCGCGGATATCGGCCACCATCGCCTGCGTCTTGTCCCGTTCATACTGATTGAAATCCACTTCGAGGAGCAGGTAGGAGCCGCCCTGAAGGTCGAGCCCCAGGTTGACGGAATCGTGAGGCAGCCAGGAAGGCAGCTTGGAAAGCACTTTGGCGGGAAGCGCATTGGGCAACGCGATCAGAATGCCCGCCAGGATCACCAGCGCCACCAGGATGCGTGTGAAGGAAGAGACCTGGAGCATCAATCCTTATCCGTCTTGACGCCCGTCTTGACATCGGATTCGGCCGGTTCGCCTTTGACCCGCACATCACTCAAGGTGGCGCGCAGCACCTTGACCTGCACATTGTCGGCGATCTCGACCAGGATTTCCGGCTCACCCGTTTGCGGCGCCTTCACCACCCGTCCCACAATGCCGCCCGCCGTCACCACCGTATCGCCCCGGCGCACGCCATCGATCTTGGCGCGCAACTGTTTGGCCTGCTGTTGCTGCGGCCGGATGATGAGAAAATAGAAAATCGCCATGATGAAAATCAGCGGCGCGAACGTGGTAATGGTGTTGGCGTCCATGGGGAAGGACCTTGAAAAGCCCGCGGACTATAGCGGTGGCGAACCGGTTTGCAACCGTGAGAAAACAAGGGGTTAGAATGAAAAAAACAGGCCCGGCCGGCGAGGAGACAAAGCTTTTGAGCCGGATCGCCGAAGCCTTGGAGCGGCTGGCGCCGGCAAAGCTTTCCGGCGCCTCGCCCAAAGCGGGCGACGCTTTTGTCTGGGAGCCGGACCAGGGCGGACTCATTGCCGTGCCCAAGGTCGCCAGCATCGCGCTCAGCCTGCTCAAAGGCGTGGACAGCCAGCGCGACACGCTGCTGGCCAACACCGAGCGCTTTGCCGACGGCCTGCCCGCCAACAACGCGCTTTTGTGGGGCGCGCGGGGCATGGGCAAAAGCTCCCTGGTCAAGGCGGTTCATGGCGCGGTGAACCACACGCGCGCGAACAAGCTGGTCTTGATCGAAGTGCACCGCGAGGACATTGCCAGCCTGCCGCAATTGCTCCGGCTGCTGCGCGCCAGCCCGCGCCGCTTTGTGCTTTATTGCGACGATCTGTCCTTCGACAAGGACGACACCAGCTACAAATCGCTGAAAGCGGCTCTGGAAGGCGGCATCGAAGGACGGCCGGACAATGTGCTGTTCTACGCCACCTCCAACCGCCGTCACCTGATGCCGCGCGACCTGGTGGACAATGAGCGCGGCACCGCCATCAATCCCGGCGAGGCGGTGGAGGAAAAAGTTTCCCTTTCCGACCGCTTCGGCCTGTGGCTGGGCTTTCATCATTGTGGCCAAGACGAATATCTGGAGATGGTCGAAGGCTATGCCGGCTATTACAAACTCAAGCTCGGCGGCGAGGAATTGCGCAAGCGGGCGCTGGCCTGGGCGATGGGACGCGGCAACCGCTCCGGAAGAGTTGCCTGGCAATTCATCCAGGAGCTGGCGGGCGAGTTAGGACAAAAACTCTAGTACCGGCGCGAGGAATTTTGCGGCATGAGCACGCCTAGCTTTTCTTGGCGAGCAGCGCGAGCATAGAAAAGCTGGCGCTATCCGAGCGAAGCGAGGATGGGAGCGGGCCGCGCCCTTTTAGGAGCTCCGCGGCGAGAGCAATGTGTCGGGATCGACGGGAGTCGTCCCTTGGCGAATCTCGAAATGCAACTGGGGCGTCTTCACATCGCCGGTTTGGCCGGCATAGGCGATCACCTGGCCCTGGGTGACAGTTTCGCCGCGTTTGACCAAGAGCTTCTCGGCATGGGCATAGGCCGTGACATAGCCCCCGGCATGGCGGATCAGTAGCAGGTTGCCGTAATCCTTGAGCGCGTCGCCGGAATAGCTGACGGTGCCGCCGGCGGCGGCACGGATCGGCGCGCCCTGCTGCATGGCGATATTGATCCCGTCATTGCGTTCGCCGCCGGTGTTGGTGCCGAAATTCGAGATCACTTTTCCCGCCGCAGGCCAATCGAAAAGCAAGCTGGCATGGGTTTGGTGGCTGATGGGGGCCAACGGGGTCTTGCGGATCGTCTCGGTCGGGGCCGCACGCGGCTTTGACTGCGGCGGCGGCAACGCGCTGTCGCCGCTGTCATAGACATAGGTATGCGCCCCGCTTGTCGCCGGACGATAGGGCTGGCCGATATGATCGTTGACGCCCCAGGAGAGCTGCGTCTCGGGCGTCTCGGTGCAGGCGGCGAGCAGCGGCGTGGATATCAAGAGCGCTCCAAGCGCCCGTTTCAGGCGGTGGTCCATCTTTCATGCCTTCTGCATGACTGTCTCGAAACGGATCATCCCGGCCAAAAGTAAAGACCGGCTTAAACATGAAATCCTCGAAATTGCGGCGTTTTAAGGGTTCCTTATCATTTGACGGTGGGAACCCGCCGGACTATCCCGCCGCCAGCAGGGTGCGCATTTTTTCCAGCGCCGCGGTGTCGGTGAGATTGAGGTGAAGCGGCGTCACCGCGATCTTGTTGGCATAGACCGCGCCGAGATCGCTGTCGGCGGGCGGTTCGGCGCGGCGGCGGCGCAGGCCCACCCAGTAATAGGGACGGTTCCTGGCATCCCGGCGTTCCTCGATCTCGGTTGATTGCAGGTCATATTGGCCTTGCGGCACCAGCGCCACGCCTGTGACTTCGCCGGCCGGGCAGCCGGGAAAATTGATGTTGATCAGGGTGCCTTTCGACCAGGCCGCCTCGATCAGGCGGCGGATCAGCGCCGGGCCGTGCACCTCGCCCGCCGACCAGTCGATGATTTCGCGGCTCTCTTCATCGCCTTCCTGCGACATGGCGATGGAAGGAATCCCCAGCGCGCAGCCTTCCATGGCGCCGGCGATGGTGCCGGAATAGGTGACGTCATCGGCCATGTTGGAGCCCCAATTGACGCCGGACAGGATCAGTTCCGGCGGTTGATCCTTCAAGATGTGGAGCGCCGCCATCATCACGCAGTCGGTGGGCGTTCCCGAAACCGCGAAGCGGCGTGGCGTGATCTGGCGCAGGCGCAACGGCAGCGTGAGGGTGAGGGAATGGGAGGCGCCGGATTGTTCGGTCTCCGGCGCCACCACCCAGACATCGTCGGAGAGGGCGCGGGCGATTCTTTCCGCGACGACAAGGCCCGGCGCATGGATGCCGTCGTCATTGGTGACCAGGATGCGCATCAGCTTTTCGTGATTCTGGTCTTGCCGCTCATGTAAGGCTGCAGGATCGGCGGAATGGCCACACTGCCATCCTCCTGCTGATAATTCTCCAGGATGGCGACCAGGGTGCGGCCCACCGCCAGGCCCGAACCGTTGAGGGTGTGCACCGGCCCCGCCACCTTGCCGTCGGCGCCGCGATAGCGGCTGTTCATGCGCCGCGCCTGGAAGGCGCCGCAATTGGAGCAGGAGGAGATTTCGCGCCAGGCATTCTGGCCGGGCAGCCAGACTTCGATGTCATAGGTTTTCTGGGCGGAGAAACCCATGTCTCCGGTGCAAAGCGTCACCACCCGGTGGGCGAGGTCGAGCCGCTTGAGCACTTCCTGGGCGGCGTTGGTCATCCGCTCATGTTCGGCCGCCGACTGCTCCGGCGTGGTGATGGAGACCAGTTCCACCTTGGAGAATTGATGCATGCGGATCATGCCGCGCGTGTCCTTGCCGGCGGCTCCCGCTTCGGCGCGGAAACAGGGGGTGAAGGCGGTGAGCCTCAGCGGCAATTCCGCCTCATTCAAAATCTCGCCGGCGACATAATTGGCCAGCGGCACTTCCGCGGTGGGAATCAGCCAGTAACGGTCAAAGACCTTACGCAGCCCTTCCGCTTCCCCGGCGGCAAAGGGCCTGCCTTCCAGCATCCAGTCGATATATTTCTGCAAGCCGCCGCTCATCGACGAGAACAGGTCGTCGCGGAATTTGGGCAGCTGGCCGGTGCCGAACAGGGCCTCGTCCCGGACCAGGGCGGGTGGCGACACTTCGGTATAGCCGAAATCCCGGGTGTGAATGTCCAGCATGAAATTGGCCAGCGCCCGTTCCAGCCGGGCGAGATCGGCCTTCAGATAGACAAAGCGCGCGCCGGACACTTTGGCCGCCCGCTCGAAATCCATCTGTCCCAGCGCCTCGCCGATCTCGTAATGCTGGCGCGGCGCGTGGAGGGAGGGAGCCGCGCCGAAAGCACGGCTTTCCACCGGCACATTGCCCTTTTCATCGAGACCCTCCGGCACATCCTCGGCGGGCAGATTCGGGATCACCGCCAGCGCCTGCTTGAGCGCCTCTTCTCTGTCACGCTGTTCGGCCTCGCCCGCCTGGATATTGTCCTTGAGGCCCGCCACCTCTTGCATCAGGGCCTGGGCACGGTCTTCGTCTTTGTTGCGTTTGGCGTCACCGATCTGCTTGGAGGCTTCGTTGCGGCGCGCCTGGAGCGCCTGGAGCCGGGTGAGGAGGTCGCGCAGGGCCTTGTCCTGCGCCAGGATTCCCGCCGCCAAGCTTTCTGCCTCGGCCAAACCGCGCCGCTTCAGTCCGCGGACAAAACCCGCAGGGTCGTCGCGGATGGCCTTCACGTCATGCATCGGCATCGCCTTGGTTTACGGAATCCCTTACGGAATCCTTGGGAGAGGCTCATGCCATGCCCTCCCCCGCCCGTCAAAGCCCGCGGCCGAACTGGAAAAATCCCTTTAAGCTTAAGGCATTCCTAACCGGCGGAAGGCCTTTTCCGTTAAATCGAAAACCCTGCAGCAACCCTTGGCCGCTAGTCTTTCCGTCAGGTGTGGTTGCGCCGCCCGTGGACACGAAGGCGCTTATCCGTGCGGCGGGTGCATTGAAGATTCTTCTTGTCCGGCTGGAGAAATATTTGGAACAGCTGGGCCCCATCAGGTCCAGCGCCGTGATGACGCTGGCCGTGGTGTTGGCGGTTCTGATGACCCACACCCTGCTGCGTCTTCTGGAAGGCGAGCCTCTCAGCCTTTTGGGCAGCTTCAACGTGGCGCTGGATATTGTGCTGGTGGCCGCCCCCCTGATTTTTTATTCACGGCGCGCCCGCGCCAGGTTGGAGGAGATGTCGCGCCGGATGGCGCATGCCGCCGAGGAGGCGCGCGAAGCCTCCCGCGCCAAGTCCGCCTTCCTGGCCAATATGAGCCACGAGCTGCGCACACCGTTGAACGCCATCCTGGGCTTCTCCGAGATCATGAAGGATCAGCATCTCGGGCCGCTGCAGAATCCCCGTTATCTCACCTACGCAGCGGACATCCATGCCAGCGGCCGGCACCTGCTCGGCATCATCAATGACATACTGGACCTGGCCAAGATCGAGGCGGGAAAGATGTCGCTGGACGGCGCGGCGGAGTTCGACCTGGTGCCGGCGCTTTCCGCCTCGCTCGCCATGCTCAAAGGGCTGGGCGACAAGCATGGCGTGGCCGTCAGGGGCGAGTGGGACGATGAGGCGGTCCGCCTGTTCGCGGTGGAGCGGATGGTGCGCCAGATCGTGATCAACCTGGTCGGCAACGGCATCAAATTCACGCCGCAAGGCGGCAGCGTGGTGCTCTCCGGCGCGCCCGAGCCGGATGGCAGCTTTTGCCTCAAGGTTCGCGACGACGGCATCGGCATGAATGCGGGAGAGATGGTCAATGCGCTCACGCCGTTTGGACAGAACCGGGTGCGGGCGGCGGTTCGCCAGGAAGGCACGGGGTTGGGTCTGCCGCTGGCCAAGGCGATGATGGAACTCCATGGCGGCAGCCTCACCCTGGAGAGCCGGCCCAACCAGGGAACCTGCGTCAGCTTGCGCTTTCCGGCGCAGCGGGTGGTGAAACCCAGGGAACAGAAGGCGGCATAGAGCAGTTCCGGGGAAAGTGTGAAGCGCTGCTACACTGTCGCCAGGCAACCCCGTCCGGGAACCGCGACAAACATTCAAGCTCGGATTGTCCGCGCTTCGACGAAGCGCCGAACAAGCTAAGTCGCAGCCACACTCCGGGCCGCGCGCGCCGCGTCTTCCTTGGCGCGGTTCTTCTCGATCATCATCACGCTCAAAACCGAAATCTCGTAAAGCGCGACCAGCGGGATGGCCAGGCTCAGCATGGAAATCGCATCAGGCGGGGTGAAAACCGCCGCCACCGCAAACAGGCCGACATAGGCGTAACGGCGCATCTCCTTAAGGCTTTTGACCGTGACAATGCCGACCTTGCCCAGGAGCGAGAGCAGCACCGGCAGTTGGAATGTCAGGCCGAAGGCAAACATCAGGGTCATGACCAAGTCGAGATAGTCCGACACTCTTGCCTGAAGTTCTATGCCCATGGTGTTAGCGCTGACCGGCACCTGGTAGCTGGCGAAGAAACGGATGGCGAAAGGCAGCATCACATAATAGACGAACCCCACGCCCAGGACGAACATCACCGGCGTCCACATCAGGAAGGGAAGGAAGGCCCTTTTTTCGTGACGATAGAGGCCGGGAGCCACGAACATCCAGAGCTGGGCCGCCATGAAAGGAAAGGCGAGGCAGGCGCCGCCGAACATCGCGATCTTGATCTGGGTGAAAAAGATTTCCGTCAGCTGGGTATAGATCAGGTGGTTGGTGGCCATGCCCAGGGGCCGGGTGAGGATGTTCAGGATCGGCATCGAGAAATAGAAACAGACCGCGAAGCAGATGCCGAAGGAAGCCATCGCCCAGATCAGCCTTTTACGAAGCTCGACCAGATGCTCCATCAAAGGCGCGCGCGTGGCCTCGAGTGCCGCCTTGTCTTCCGGTGTCGGATCCATCAGGACGCCGCCGTCATGTGCGGCGGCGTGTCGGTGATCTGGAACTCGCCAGCGCGGGGTTCAGGGCCGATATCCAGGCCGGGTTCCGGGATGCCCAAATCGACCGGTTTTTCCAGCTCGGCGCCCAGATCGGCGATGCTCTGATTCGCCTTGAGGTCGGCGATTTCCTTGCGCAGCTCGTCGAGCTCGCTCTGGCGCGCCATGTCGTCAAAGCTTTTTTTGAATTCCGTGGCCATGGCGCGCGCCTTACCCGCCCATTTGCCCAGCATGTTCATCAGCTTGGGCAGGTCTTTAGGCCCCACGACAACCAGGGCCACGGCGAGCAGGAGAATGATATGCTGCCAGCTGAACAGGTCGAACATGAGACGACCTTACCGGGAAACGGTGTCCTTGGGCTTCTCCGCGCTGGCGGTTTCAGCGTTGATCACCTTGGGCTCTTCCTTGCCTTCGTTCAGCCCCTTCTTGAAGCTCGAGACGCCGCGGCCGAAATCGCCCATTAGGTCGGAAACCTTGCCGCGCCCCCCGAAGAGGACCAACGCCACCAGCGCCAGCAGCAACCAATGGATCCAGCTTAAACCACCCATGACCTAACTCCTTCAGCCCCCGCAAAAATCCTTGCCGGCCCCGGTTTTCCAGCTTTCTTGCCCCTCTTAAACCCCTCCCGAGGCCCGGGCGCAAGAGCCACCCTTATATAGGCCCGATTTGCGCGGATTTAACCAAGGCAGGCCGGCTCAGCCGACAAGTATTTCCCCTCGCCGGTCGAAAATTTCCGCCAGCGCACCCAGGCGCTTTTGCACCGGGTCCCCTGCAATGGCCTCGCGGCGGGTGGGAACTTCCAGCACGATCTTGGCCGGGGTCATGCGCAACCGGTAATGGCCGAGCTCGCTGACCGCCGAGGCCGAAAGCGAAAAGGCGAAGCGCCAGGCCAAGCCCAGCTTGAGGGCCCGTTTTTCATCTTCCTTGTCCAGCAGGCCCGCCACGAAGAGGTCGCGGGGAAAATCCTCATCGCCGGAATAACGGTGAAAGATCGAGGTGGCGATCAGGGCCCGGGCCCGGTGATCGGCGCCCGCGAAGGGGCTGTTCAGCACCTGGCTCATCGCGCCCAAGGCGCGGTCGTCGGGATGCCGCCGCCAGCCGATATCCGAAAAATAGGCGGATGCCTCGCGGATGCGCCGAAGCTCTACCCCCTCGCCTTCGAACAAAGGCTGAGTCCATTCGATCATCTCCTGCGCGTGCGCCGGAACGCGCGCCGAGCGTTCGTTGGCAGCCATGGCGAATTCGAGCAACGGGTCCTTGGCCCGCTCCTCGGCGGAAAGGCGGGCGAAAAAGAGACCCTCGCGCAAGCCATAGGCCGAGATCACCACTTCCTTGATGTCGGTGGCGTCGAGCAGCCTTTCCAGCACCACCGCGCCATAAGGCAGCGCGTCGGCGCGGCGTTTGGAGACAACCTTGATCTTGCGCACCGATTCCCGGGAAAGCCCCGCCAGCACCTTGCACAAACGCAGCGCCCGGCCGCGCGGAATGGTGTATTGCTGCAGGACATGGAGCGGATAGGCGTGTTCCTCCATGTCCACCCGGGCAAAGCTGCGCCAGATGCCGCCCACTGCATAAAGCGCCGCCGCGGACAGGTCGGGCAGTTCCTTGAGGCCTTTGTCCACCAGGTCGCGGGCCCGGTCGGGATCGCCGCGCGAAAGATCCATCAGCCGCAAAGGCCCGAACGGCAAGGTGAAGGCCTTGCCGGTGGCGCCGCCTTTCACCGTCACCATGTCCAGGCTGCCGCCGCCCAGGTCCGCCACCAGCCCGTCGGCGCCGGGAATACCCGCCACCACGCCTTCCGCGGCGATGCGCGCTTCGTCTTCGCCCGACAGGACCCGGATCGGCGAGCCCCAGGCGCGCTCTGCTTTGGCCACGAACTCCGCGCCATTGACGGCATCGCGCGCTGCTGCGGTCGCCACCGCCTCGCGCGCCTCGACGCCAAGTCCGTCCGTCAAAAGGCGGAAGCGGGCCAGCGCCTCCAGCGCCTGGGCGCAACCCTCCGCATGCAGGCGGCCGGTGGTGACCATGTCGCGGCCGATGCCGCAGATCGCCTTTTCATTCTGCACCGTGGCGGCATGGCGCAGCTGGTTTTCATAAACCACCAGGCGCACCGAATTGGAGCCGATATCGACAATCGCCACCGGGGCGCGCGACTTCACGCCCGCATTTTGGCCGGCGGTACGCTGGGAGGCGGCTGATCGGGATTCGGTGGCGACCGGCAATGTTACGTCCGAGCCTGGGGTGGCGCGCTCATTTTGAGCGCGCGGCCGCGCCCGGACAAGGAGGGATTGGTCATGAAATATGTATGCGCGGAAAAAGCATCGGCATCCTCGGCGTGAGAATCGCGTTCATAGGTTCCATCCGCCTTCATATACCAGCTTTGCGCCCGGTCCTTCATCAAGGCCACCATGATCTGGTCCAGGACTTGTTGATGGACGGTGGGATTTTCAATGGGAACCAGCGTCTCGACGCGCCGGTCCAGGGTGCGCGGCATCCAGTCCGCCGAGGAGATGAACACTTTGGCCTTCCGGCTGGGGAGTCCATGTCCCGCCCCGAAACAGACGATGCGGCCGTGTTCCAGGAAGCGGCCGACAATGCTTTTCACCCGGATGTTCTCGGAAAGGCCCGGAACTCCGGGGCGCAGGCAGCAAATTCCGCGAATCACCAGGTCGATCTGCACCCCCGCCTGGCTGGCGCGGTAAAGCCCGTCGATCATCGCGGGATCCACCAGGGCATTGAGCTTGATCCAGATGGCGGCCGGCTTGCCCGCACGAGCGTGCATGATCTCCTGCTGGATGGCCTCGGCCAGCGCGCCACGCAGGGAGAAAGGCGACATGGCAAGCTTCTCAAGCGTATTGGGCTCGGCATAACCGGTGATGAAATTGAACACTTGGGCGGCATCCCGCCCCAAGGCCGGATCGGCGCTGAAGAGCGAAAGATCGGTGTAAATCTTCGCGGTGTTGGGATGGTAGTTGCCGGTGCCGAAATGCACATAGGTGTGGAGCTGGCCCTGTTCGCGCCGCACCACCAGGCTGATCTTGGCGTGGGTCTTGAGCGCGATGAAGCCATAGACCACCTGC
>CAZEFQ010000145.1:0-9587 GCA_964511505.1 uncultured Rhizobium sp. | reverse complement strand
GACTCCATTGTGAGGTTTTTCATGCGCCACGGTGGCGACAATCCCGGTTTGCGGGTAGGACCAGCCAATCACGCCGATACCGGCGGCAGCGCGGAGCTTGGAGTCCCGTCCATCCGCGGCGACCGCCAGGGAAGCGGCGATTTGACGGCCATTGCTTAGAGACGCGATCACTTCTCCCGGCCTTGTTTCCACGCCGGTCACGCTGGCGGGAGCGATCAGGTTCAGGCCGTCCGGCATGGCAGCATAAAGCGCCGCACGGATATGGCGGTTTTCCGCAATATGGCCCAGCGTGGCGGCGCCTATCTCGGCAGAATCGAAATGCAGCGAGAAGGGTGACGCCGGGGCGTCCGGCTTGCTGTCCGTGACCAGAATTTCGTGAATGGGCTGCGCCTGAGGTTCCAGGCGCGGCCACACCTTCAGCGCCTCGAGCATGCGGACGGAGGCATAGGCCAGTGCCGAAACCCGGCCGTCAAAGCGCGCGTCCAGCACTTTGCCGGGGGTGAGGCTGTCGACAACCGCGACCTTCAGGCCGCCGCGAACCGCAGCGATCCCCAGACTGAGCCCGACCATCCCCCCGCCACAAACCACAATGTCGGTTCTGTCCATGCCCTAGCTAGAGCAGAAGGGCTTGCAAAAAGCATCGATCAAAAACTGTGCACTTTTAGTTTTTTGCATATTTTTTAGGCAATCAAACTTTCGGTCCCTTTGTCACGAACCAGGAAATTTCAATAAGGCCAATGGCTTAAGCATAAGACGCGCCGCGGCACGCTTCTTGATAATTCCTTAAACCGGGCGGGCGTTGTCCGCAGCAGAAGGCAGCAAAACGGAAGGACGGCAGATGAAGCTTATTACGGCGATCATCAAGCCCTTCAAGCTCGATGAGGTGCGGGAACAGCTTTCCGCGCTGGGCGTGCAGGGCATGACGGTGACGGAAGTCAAAGGCTATGGGCGGCAGAAGGGGCACACCGAAATTTATCGCGGCGCGGAATATGCCGTGAGCTTCCTGCCCAAGCTGAAAATCGAAGTGGCGGTGAAAAGCGAAATGTCCGAAGCGGTGATCGACGCGATCACCTCCAAGGCCAAGACCGGACAGATCGGCGACGGAAAGATTTTCGTCACGCCGCTCGAGCAGGTCGTGCGCATCCGCACCGGCGAAACCGATGGCGACGCGCTGTAAGGCCGTCATTGCCCAAATGTCAGTCAAGGGGACTTGAGAGATGAAAATGGAAACACTGAAAAAAGCGGGAATGGGAGCGGCGGCTGCGGCGGCCTCGCTTCTTGCCATGGCGGGCAGCGCCTATGCCCAGGCGGCGGCAGCGGCGCCCAAGGATCCGCTGAATTCCGGCGACACCGCCTGGATGATCACCTCCTCGGCGCTGGTGCTGATGATGACCATCCCGGGGCTGGGCCTGTTTTATGGCGGCATGGTGCGCAAGAAGAATGTGCTGGCGACCCTGGCGCAAAGCTTTGGCGCCACCTGCCTGATCACCGTTCTTTGGATGATCATCGGCTATTCGATCGCCTTCACCCCCAATGCCAGCGCCGGTACCAACGCCTTTATCGGCGGCTTCGACTATCTGTTCCTCCGGCCGATGGCCCTGACCAAGGTTTCAAGCCTGGCGGGCACGATCCCGGAGTCGGTCTATATGTTCTTCCAGATGACCTTTGCGATCATCACCCCGGCGCTGATCGCCGGCGCCCTGGCGGATCGCATGAAGTTCTCCGCCTTCCTGTGGTTCATGGGCCTTTGGCTGATCCTGGTTTATTGCCCGGTGGCGCATTGGGTTTGGGGCGGCGGCTGGCTGGGCGCAATGGGAGCGCTGGACTATGCCGGCGGCACGGTGGTGCATCTCAATGCAGGTACCGCGGGCCTCATCACCTGCCTGGTCCTGGGCAAGCGCATCGGGCTCGGCACCGAGAACATGTCGCCGCATAACCTGGTGCTCAGCGTGATCGGTGCCTCGCTTCTGTGGGTGGGCTGGTTCGGCTTCAATGCCGGCTCGGCCGTCACCGCCGGCTATAATGCGGGCATGGCTGCCGCTGCGACCCAGATCGCGACCGCTGCCGCCGCGCTGGGCTGGATGTTCGCGGAATGGCTGATCGCCAAGAAACCATCGGTGCTGGGCATGATCTCCGGCGCCGTGGCCGGCCTGGTGGCCATCACCCCGGCCTCGGGCTTTGTCGATCCGACGGGGGCCTTGATCATCGGTGTCGCCGCCGGCGTGGTCTGCTACATGGCTGCGGTCTATATGAAGAAGGCCTTCGGCTATGACGACGCTCTGGACTGCTGGGGTGTGCATGGCGTGGGTGGCGCGCTTGGCGCCATGCTCACCGGCGCCTTTGCCTCCAACGCCATCAACTCGCTGGGCAAGGGCTGGCTGATCGACGGCAACGGCCATCAGATGCTGATCCAGTTCTATGACGTGGCCGGCGTCTTCATCTATGACGCCATCGTCACCTTCATCATCCTGAAGGCGATCGACATGATCGTGGGCCTCCGGGTCTCGCCGGAAGTGGAGGTCGAGGGTCTCGACATCAACCTCCACGGCGAAACCGTGCACGATTAAGTCTCAAATTCCTGCAAACTGGGGGCGGGCTGAAAAGTCCGCCCCTGTTTTTTTGCATGCTCACTCCCTAAAGTGCGGCGCTTTTTGAGGCCGCCCCCTTTTGCCCGAGATGCTGCTATCCCAGTTGCCGCCGGGACCTTTCGTCCGGCTGGCCAAGCTTTTGGGCGAGGAAAAACCCGGCAAGACCCCGATCAGCCTGGCGGTGGGCGATCCTTCGGGAAAAGTGCCTGATTTCATCATGGATGCGCTTTCCCGCCATTCCGCGAGCTTCGGCAATTATCCCGCCGTCAACGCCAGCGAAGACTGGCGTCAGGCGGCCGGCCAGTGGCTGAACAGCCGCTTCGGCCTGGGCGGCCAGCTCAATCACGAGCGGCATGTGCTGCCGCTGAACGGCACAAGGGAGGGATTGTTCTCGGTCCTGTTTCCCCTGATGCCGTTGAGCAAGGCGGGCGGCAAACCCATCGTCGCGATGCCTAATCCTTTTTATCAATGCTATGCCGCGGCGGCGCTTTGCGCGGGCGCGGAGCCGCTGTACGTGCCGGCGACGGAAGCAACCGGCTTCCTGCCGGACTATGCCAGCCTGCCCCGGGAAACGCTGGACCGGATTGTGGCGGTCTATATCTGCTCGCCTTCCAATCCGGAAGGCGCGGTGGCAGGCGAGAGTTATTGGAACGCGCTATTCGCGCTGGCGGAGAAGCACGATTTCATTGTGCTGGCGGACGAATGTTATGCCGACATTTATTTCGACAAAAAGCCCTTGTCTGCGCTGCCCGCGCGGCAGAAACAGTCTGGCGGCTTTTCCCGCCTGCTCACCTTCCACTCCTTGTCGAAACGCTCCGGCTTGCCGGGCCTGCGTTCCGGCATGGTGGCGGGTTGCGGATTGTTGATCGAAAAATTCCGCGCCTTCCGCAACGTGGCGGGCCCGACTGTGCCCACGCCGATATTGGCGGCCTCTGCGGCGGCTTGGCGGGATGAGGCGCATGTCGCGGCCAACCGCGACGCCTATGCCCAGAAGATGGCGGCCGCCGAGACCATTCTGGGCAACCGCTTTGTCAAACCCGGCGGGGGCTTTTTCCTCTGGCTCCAATGCGGCAATGGCGAGGAAACCGCCTTGCGACTCTGGCGGGAGGAAGGGGTCAAGGTGCTGCCCGGCGCCTATATGGGTAGGGAAATTGTAACCGGAAAAACCCAGTCAAACCCTGGCTTTTCCTATATCCGGCTTGCGCTTGTTAGTGATTTATCAACCATTATGACCGCACTCGAAAGAGTGAGGAAAATTTTATAGCAGCAAACACCGGCCAGCCTCCCCCGCGCGCGTAGCGGGGAAGGTGCCCCGTAGCAGGCCCTCGGGACTGCGAAGGGCGGAGGGGGTTAGAAAGTCATGGCACAGGGCAGAACTGTCGGAGGAGTCTACCACCCACGCGCCAGGGGCGGGGCGATGAGCGATGCCCTGGCCGATGCCCGCCGGGCGCTGGCGCGCCTCCTTGCCATGCTGGCCTTGAGAAGCTCCGGTCTTGTCCTGTCCGGGGCGGCGCTGGCAGCGCTTGTGGCGCTGGCGAGCTATAGCGGCGACGATGCGAGCTTCAATAACGCCAATGGACGTCCGGTCTCAAACCTGCTGGGCCCTTTGGGTGCCACTGCGGCCGACCTCCTGCTTCAGACATTCGGCTTCGCGGCCATCTTCGCTTTCGCGCCTCTTTTGGTGTGGGGCATTCGCGCCTTGGCGGGAAAGAGTCTGCGTTATGCCATGTGGCGGCTTTTGGCCTGGCCGCTGGGCACGATCATCGCCGCGGCGGGATTGGGCGCGCTGCCGTCCCCCAAAAGCCTTCCGGCAGGCGCCGGCGGCTGGATAGGAATCGCCGGCGCCAGCCTCACCGCCCACATGGCCGAGAGTTTTGCCGCGCCTTCGCTGTCCTGGGTGCTGCCGCTGGTCTTGATCGTCGTCGGACTGCCCTTGGCTTTCCTGGCGACCGGTCTGCGCTTCATGCCCATCGCCCGCGGGCTGTGGCATATGCCGGCAGGATTGGCCCGGCTGGGGCGTATCCGGCTTCCTTCTTTCCGCAAAGCTGCAGCGGATGCCCCTTATGCCGATGAGGAAGAGGATTACAGCTTCGCGGATGAGGAAAACGACGCCGACGGATATCACCTGGATGAAGCGCCGGAGCCTCTGGCCGCCACCCGCCTGGCGGAACGGCGGCAAAGCCGGGTGATGCGCGAGGAAGCGCGCTCGCGTCAGCCCGCGGCCCGGCGCAAGCAGACAGCGCTTAATCTTGGCGCGGGCGAATATCAGCTGCCGGCCCTGGAACTGTTGGCCGAACCGGTTGTGGTGAAGGACACGCAGAAACTCAGCGACGAGGCGCTGGAAGAAAATGCCCGCATGCTGGAAGCGGTGTTGGCCGACTTTGGAGTCAAGGGCCGCATCACCGCCGTCCGTCCGGGACCGGTTGTGACGCTGTATGAATTCGAGCCGGCGGCGGGGGTCAAATCCAGCCGGGTGATTTCGCTGGCCGATGACGTGGCGCGTTCCATGTCGGCGGTGGCGGCCCGCGTTGCCGTGATCTCCGGCCGCAATGTGATCGGCATCGAGCTGCCCAACCAGGTGCGCGAAACCGTTTTCCTGCGCGAGATGTTCGCCAGCAACGATTATGAGAAGGCGCGCGCGCCGCTGACCCTGGCCTTGGGAAAGACCATCGGCGGCGAGCCGGTGATGGCGGATCTGGCCAAGATGCCCCATCTTCTGGTCGCTGGCACCACCGGCTCGGGCAAGTCGGTGGGCCTGAACACCATGATCCTCTCCCTGCTCTACCGCATGGCGCTGGAGCAGTGCCGGTTGATCATGATCGATCCCAAGATGCTGGAATTGTCGGTCTATGACGGCATCCCGCATTTGCTGGCGCCGGTGGTGACCGATCCCAAAAAGGCTGTGGTGGCCCTCAAATGGGCGGTGCGGGAAATGGAAGAGCGTTACCGCAAAATGTCCAAGATGGGCGTGCGGGGCGTGGAAGCCTTCAACGATCGTGTGCGCAAGGCCAAGGATAAAGGCGAGGTCTTGAAGCGCACGGTGCAGACCGGCTTCGACCGGGAAACCGGCAAGCCGATCTATGAGGATGAGACCCTGGAATTCGACACCATGCCCTATATCGTGGTGGTGGTGGACGAAGTCGCCGACCTGATGATGATCTCGGGCAAGGAGATCGAAGGCGCGGTGCAGCGCCTGGCGCAGATGGCGCGCGCCGCCGGCATCCATCTGATCGCCGCCACCCAGCGGCCTTCGGTGGACGTGATCACCGGCACCATCAAGGCCAATTTTCCCACCCGCATCTCCTTCCAGGTCACCAGCAAGATCGACAGCCGCACGATTCTGGGCGAGCAAGGGGCAGAACAGCTTCTCGGCCAGGGCGACATGCTCTACATGGCAGCGGGCGGCCGCATCCGCCGGGTGCATGGCCCCTTCGTCTCCGACCATGAAGTGGAAGACGTGGTGCGGTTCCTGAAGAGCCAGGGCACGCCGGAATATCTCGACGCGGTGACCGAGGAGCCCGACGAGGAAAACGACGACCCCTATGCCGTTATGATGGGCGGCGGCAATTCCGAATCCGGCGACGATCTTTATGACAAAGCGCTGGCCGTGGTGGCGCGGGACCGCAAGGCCTCCACCAGCTATATCCAGCGGCGCCTGGGCATCGGCTATAACCGCGCCGCCAGCCTGATCGAGCGCATGGAACAGGATGGCGTGATCTCGGGCCCCAACCATAAGGGCTTCCGGGAAGTGCTGCTTCCGGATCACGAGCGCTAGAACCGCTCTCAAAAATCACGTAAGAATATCCCGCGGCGCGCGGGAGTTCGCATGTCCTATATCGAACAGTCCCTCGGGCAGGGCGAGACGGTGATCGCGCGGGCCGAGTTCAGCTGGGTCTATAGCTTCCTCGCCTGGCTGGCGCTGATCTTTCTGGGCATCTTCATCATCGGCATCGTGATCTTCCTGGCGATGATGATCCGCAAATGGACCACCGAAATCGGAGTCACCAGCCACCGCTTTGTGGAAAAGACCGGACTCTTCACGCTGCGCACCAATGAGATCGCGCTCGCCAACATCGAGGGCGTACGGGTGCACCAGGGCTTTTTCGGCAAGCTGTTCGGCTATGGCACGGTAAGGATTGAAGGCACCGGCATTGACGCGGTGACCACGCCCAATATCAACGATCCCGTGGGATTTGTCCGCGCCATCCAGACGGCGCGCGAGTTTATGCCGCGGGCGCGGGCGTAATTTATCCGGCGGCGGCGAATTCCAGCTTTTCCGCCGCCGCCGGCGGAAACAGCACGGTGATGCGGGTGCCCTGGTCGCGGGCGCTTTCGAAGCTCATGCTGCCGCCATGCAGCTCGACAAAGGCGCGGGTGAGCGGCAGGCCAAGCCCGGTGCCTTCATAGCGGCGCTCGAGACGGTTATCGACCTGTCCGAAGGGCTGCATCGCCACTTCGATGTCTTCCGGGCTCATGCCGATGCCGCTGTCGCCGACCGTGACGGCGACCCCTTCCGGCGTCATTTTCGCATCCAGCCAGACCTCACCCCCGGACGGGGTGAATTTCATCGCATTGGAGAGAAGGTTGAGAAAAATCTGGCGCAGCTTGGCGGGATCGCCCAGAAGCGGAAGCTGTTCTTCCAGGCCCGAGACATGGAATTCCAACCCGGCCGCGATGATCTGTTCGCGCACCATCGGAATGCAATCCCTGAGCACCTCGGCCATGTCGGTGCGGCGCTTGTCGAGATTCATCTTGCCGCTCTCGCTTTTGGCGAGGTCGAGCACCGAATTGATCACATCCAGAAGATGGCGCCCGCTGCGCAGGATGTCCGCGGAATAATCGAGATAGCGCGCATTGCCGATGGAGCCGAAAAGCTCGCCATGGATGATTTCCGAGAAGCCGATGATGGCATTGAGCGGCGTGCGCAGCTCATGGCTCATATTGGCGAGGAAGCGGGTCTTGGCGGCGTTGGCGGCTTCCGCGGCGCGGGTGGCGCGGCGCAATGATTCCTCGCGCTCCTTGACCAGGGTAAAGTCCGAGAGAAGCACGATCGAGCCGCCGTCACTGGTGGCGCTGGCGGTGAGCCGCACCCAGCGTCCATCCGCCAGTTCGAGCTCGGCATGGCCGGTGAGGTCGGCCCCGCTGGGCTGCGCGGGGCTGACCTTGAGCTGGCTCTGGATGAGGCGCAAGGCGTCGGAGAACATCGTGCCGCTGACCAGGGAAGCGGCGATGGCCGGGAAAAACCCGCGCAGCGAAGAGTTGGCCAGCACGATGCGGCCGTCGGCCGCGACCAGGATCACGCCTTCGCGTGACGTTTCCAAGGCGTCGGCAAGGCGGTTTTCCGCGGAAAGGCGCAACGAGGTCTCGCGGGACATCATCTCGCGGATGCTGTCCTGCATCACAGTCATGGATTTGAGCAGGGCGCCGGTCTCGTCATTGCCGCCGGGCGGAATGACGGTTTGCAGCTCGCCCCGGGCAATGCGGTCGGCGACCGCGGCGGCTGAGGAAAGAGGGCGGATGATGCGGCGGCGCAAGAAAAGCGTGATGGCCGCGGCCAGCGCCAGGGCGAGCAATGTCGCGGCAATGGTGGCGTTGCGATAATTGACGACATTGGTGACGGTCTGGCGCCGGGTGACGAAAGAATGGTCCGTATTAAGTTCGATCAGGAGATCGAACTTGTCGTCGATCTGGGTATCGAGTTTTTCCAGGGCCTTGGTGTCGTCACGGGCGCGCGCCTTGCGCCATCCCTCCACCAGCGCCTTGATCTGGCCGATCAGCCTTTGCTCGTCGGCGGCGAAGGAACGTTGGCCCGCCACTTCCAGGTCGTCATTGAAAGTGGCTGCGGTGTCGGCAATTTCGGCGGCAATGGCTTGCTTTTCCGCCGCATCGGCATGCTCATAGCGCAGTTCGTCCATCTTGAGTTGCGCAAAATCGGTCTGCGCCGCGCGGGCATAATTGATCGCCATCAGCGGACCGTCGAACGTGGTCACGGCCATGTTGCCGGCCGAGGCCAGCACCGCATAGCCCGCCGCGCCCAGGACCGCGATGATCGCGCTCATGGCGATGAAGGCGCCGAAAATGCGGGCGCCGATGGAATAGCCGGTTGGTGACATCCGTCCTGACGCTACTCAAGGCATTGAAGAGTTTGGACGGAGCAGGTTTATGGCGGCTTAAGGAGGTTCAGCGGACGTGCACCGTCAGCTTCATTTTGGGGTGGATATGGCAGTGAACCTCGAAGGTTCCGCCTTGCGGAAAGCTTTCGGTAAGATTTTCGCCGGGAGATTTTTCTTCGGAGTCGAACAAGCCTAGCACGTAAATCTGATGGAGGAATTGATCGTTGTTGGTGAAGGTGAGGCTTTCACCCCGATTGATGGTGACCTCGCCGGGGCGAAACATCCTCTCCTTCTGCACGATCGTATGCGCCGGATCGGCGGCGAAGGCGGTGCCGCCAAGCGCCAGGAAGAGGAGGATGGCGAGATATTTCCGCATCGGATGCGACGCTAAAGGAGGCTGCTTAATTTCACGTAAAGCGTGTTGGCTGCCGAAGGCAAAAACCCTGAGAAAACCGCGGGTTGGCAAGGGGTGGACAGGTCCTTCCCAAAAGCCTATACCCCCGCACCCTCAAGTGACATCTCTGTGACGCGGGGTGGAGCAGGCCCGTTCGGCGGGGGTTGCCGCGGAACCTCGTCAGGCTCATAACTGCCGCGAGACTGGGCGAGCAAAGCGAGCCCTAGTCGCAGCGGCACCCCCGCGAAGGCGGGGGCCCAGGAGGACGTGAAGTAGAGTAGAAATAAACCCGTGACGCGGGGTGGAGCAGCCCGGTAGCTCGTCAGGCTCATAACCTGAAGGTCGCAAGTTCAAATCTTGCCCCCGCAACCAACGTAAGCCCACGATCTTAGGCCCGGCCCTGTGCCGGGCCTAAGTCGTTTGGGCGAACGATGTCCCCGCGAAGGCGGGGACCCAGGCTTTAGCTGCGCAAGCAAAGCCCGGCCAAGAGCC
>CAZEFQ010000144.1:0-10032 GCA_964511505.1 uncultured Rhizobium sp. | reverse complement strand
AAGCCTAGCGGCTAGCCAGCGAAAAGGGTCTCATTTTCTGTCTGTGGCTCTGATCCGGTTTGACAACACTCCAAATAAGCATTTGATTTCAGAAGTGCCGAATAGGGTGGTTTGACAATCTAAGTCCTTGGCACCCCTAGGATGTGGCATAACCTCCGGCACCGCCATCCCTGCTTTGACAGGGATTCTCACAAAGAACACCGAACAGCAGGGATGGCGGTGCCTCCGGGATTCCCAAATGTCCCAACCAAGACTTGCATATGCGCTAGTCGCTTAACGTCACCGCCGCCTGCAACAGGCTCCCGGTATGCGCCGCACCCGGAAGAGGCCGCTGCTGGAATCCGTAGTCCAGCCGCAAATCCACAAACCGGCCGAAGGTGTATCGCGCGCCGATGCCGAGACTGGAGAGCTTGGTGCTGGACAAGCTGTCCGGCGTCGCCCGCGCGTCACCTACGCTGCCATAATCCCAAAAAACCAGGAGCTGGGCCTGATCCGTTGGGGATAGTTGGGTTCCCAGCAAGGGGAATGGCGGAGTGCGCAGTTCCTGGCTGACCAGAAACCCGGCCGAGCCGCTCGCCGCGCGCTCATCATAGCCGCGGACCGTGTCATGGCCGCCGGCTCCCAGTTCCTCGCTGGGCAGAAGATTGGTGCTGGCCGCCTGCCCGGTCAACCGCATGATCCAGGATGCGTCATGCGGCAGCCGCGTTGTCTCAATGATGCTGAGCGTATCGTAGAAATAGCGGGCCTTTGCGAGCGGGTTGCTGGCCTGTTGCTGGAACTGGATGTCGCCGTTCCGGGCCGTCAAACCGCCCGGACTCCAGGTGAATGTGTTGGAGAGAGCGGTCAGGCCGTAATCCCCGGCGACAGTCAGGTCATAGACCAGGGGAAACTGGTCCACTTCGCTGGTGACGTTCGAGACTTCGATGCCGCCGAAGCTGAGATTGTTGTTGCTGGTCTTGAAATCGTAACCGAATTGCAGGTCTTCTGTTATCGCAAGGCCTGCCATGAATAACGGCGCGCGAAGACTGGGCAACCGAATGGCGTAGCGCAGGCTTGCCTGTCCCGATATGCCGGTAAGACCGAGATCGGGCCCCAGTAAGGGAACGGCCTGGCTGTAGGAGCCGAATATGTCGAGCGTGTCGCGCCAGGGCAGCGGCGCCACCAGGCTGACGGAATGCGAAACAAAGGTGGCATGCCCGGGATGATCCCAGAAGTCGTCGCTGGTGGTCAGCTGGTAGGACAGCTGCTGGTCCAGGCCGAAGGCATCGCCCCAGTTCACGCCCAGGCTCCAGCGGTTCAGGCTCAGCACCGGCGTTCCGGTGTCATCATTGCTGACATAGAACCGCAGCGGCATGCGGTCTTGCGTCTTCAACACCAGGTCGGTATCGCCGGGCGTATCGCTTTTTTCCGCTACCACGGAGACCTGGCGGAATGGATTCTGATTGAGCCATGCAAGGTCCTCTTGCAGCCGGGAAGCGTAAATCGTGTCTCCGGGCATAAGCCTGATCGGGCCGAGAAGCATGTCGCTTGAAAACCACTGGTTGCCCTCGGCGCGGAGCCGGCCAAGGTGGAATTCGGTGACAATCGCCTCCGCCACGCCGGTGCTGACATCCTGTTCGGGGAAGGTCACGTCCACAAAGGGCCGGTCATGCTCGCGATACCAGGTGGCGATGACCTGCTCGATCTTCTGAAGATCGCCGAAGGTGGCGGGCTTGCCCAGGAATGGCGCAAGGCGGGCGCGCAGCTCCGGCCGATCCAGCAGCGGGAGATTGCGGATGACGATACCGGTCGTTGGCATGGGACGGCGGACAAAGCCGGGCGCATAGCCTTCCAGCACCAGTCCCTTGAGATTGGGAACGGCGATCCGGTTTGCATCCGTTGGCGTCGCTTGCGGCTGCGGCGGAACGATGGCCGGAGCTTCATTGTTGGCCGGCGGCACCGGTTTTGGCGCGATCTCTTTGAAGTCCTGCGCCGACGCTTGGAAGGCGAAAAGGGCCACGACAAGAGCCAGTCCCGAAGCTCGAAAAACTTGTATCGAACGGCTTTGCATTGCGAAGGCGGGCGCGAAACTGATTACCTAAGGCGTCACGGTCAAAGCCGTAGCATTGCTTGTCGCCTGTACAAACTTATAATTCCCGTTGTTCGCCTTGAGGCCTGATCCGGTGATCGCATAACTCCCAGCAGGCGATGTTTTTGTCGCCGGGGATTTGAATTTCAGCGGGCCCGTCGTTGTGGTCGCCTGATCCTGGCCCGGCACAAAGCCTCGACCGTGCCGCGAAAAAGTTGGTTGGCGGTTCCCTCAACGCTTACATTAGCGGGCGGGCAGTCGAAGGATCAATCGTGAACTGCCACTCAGCCTGAGATGCGGGCTCATTTTTTTTCGCAGGGTAAATCTGCAAGTTTACGGCAGTCACAGCCAGGAGAGCTGGCATTGTCGGCCTCGAGTGGCTTTGCCTGAAGACAAAGAGAACTTTGGCTGGCTCCGGCACCGCCAATCTCAGCCTCGTCCATGCAGGCCGCTTGCCTCTTTCGAAAAAAAAAGGCCGCAGCAATGCGCCGCGGCCCAGGGGGATACAGGAAACAACGGTGGCGCGGGATCAGAGAGCGCCGCGCACGCCCAGCGTGAAATAGCGGCCCATAAGGTCTTCGCCCGTCGGTGTATTGATGCCGCCCGGATTTCCGTTCGATCCCAGGACATCCGGCGGGATGTCGTTGAAGGCGTTCTGCACGTTGAAATACACCGACATGGCGGAGCCGTTGTCCAAGGCGATTTTCTTGGTGATGGTGAAGTCCGTCGTGCTGAAGCTGGGCACGCGGTTCTCGGCATAGAAAGTCTGCCCGGCCCCGAAAACGCCGTTCTTGAACTCGTCACTGAACCAGTGCCATTGGGCGGCCACGTTCCAGTTGCCGAGGGTGTAATCGGCGAACAGGGTGGCATGACCCTTCTGGCTTGGGGTTGTGGTGCCGGCGCCGAACCCGTGTTGGAGCGGAGCACCCGGGAAGGTCGAGGAGTTGAGCACGGGGGCCACATTCAGCAAGGCGCGCAAATTGACGTTGCCGCCCATACTGTCGTCGATATCGCCCATGTCGAAGCTATAGTCGATCTCGTAATCCTCGCCTTCGGTCTGGTTGAACGCTGCATTGAGGCTCTCGCTGAACAGCAGCGTGGGATAGTTGGCCGGCGTGGTGTTGGTGTAGGGGAAGGGCCGGACATAGAGCGAGCAGAAGGGCGAGGAACCGCCGGAGGCGATACAAAGATTCGCCACCGCCAAATTGGTGCCGCTGACATTCGCGATCGCATTGCTGAGCTTGATGTTGTACCAGTCCGCCGACGCCGTCAGGCCGGGAATGAAGGTCGGTGTCAGGACCACGCCCGCCGTATAGGTTCGCGACGATTCCGGCACCAGGTTGGGATTGCCCTGGGACACGGTCTGGATGCCGCCCGGATTGAAGTTGGTCAGGGGGTCCAGGAAGGGTCCGCTGTTGGAGGTCTGGGGCGAATAGAGATCGTTCAGCGTTGGGGCACGGATATCGACCGAGTTTGTGGCGCGGAAGCGGACATCGTCGTTCACATGCCAATCCAGGCCGATCTTCCAGGTCTCCACCGCGCCTGAGGTGCTGTAATCGGTGTAGCGGCCGGCGAGATCGGCGTTGAAGCTTTGAATGAGCGGAACATCCTTGAGGATCGGGATGCCCACTTCGCCGGAGAATTCCCACACATTCTCGGATGCATGGACGGACGCCACGGTGTTGTTGTCCCACAAGGTCTGGGTAACGGTGGACTGCTTGACGGGGCCCGTGCCCTGACCGGTATTGCCGCAAAGGCGCAGGCCCGTGCAATCGACCACCGCGGTCGGGGAAGCGTTGGAATTGATCAGATAGTCGAGCCAGCGCATTTCGCCCGCCACCGCCACCTTGACCGGCCCGGCCGGCAAGTCGAAGACATTGCCGGAGATGTCCGCGGCGATGTCGTCCAGCGTGTTGGTTTCGACGAAATGGGTCGTCCTGCCCCAATAATCGTTTTGCGCGTTCGTCGTCACATTGTAGCCGAATGTGTTGATCGGCACGCACCCCGGATAGAGGTTGCCGAACTGCGCGATCGCGGCCTTGGTATCGTTCCAGCAAACGATGCTGTTGAAGGTGGGGCTGGTCGGATCGGTATCGAGCACCGCGTCCTGCGCCGCATCATGGAACTGGTTGTTGCCGTTGTGGATGCCGCTGGTCGAGAGACGGGACTCGCCATGGGTGTAATGCGCTTCCCAATCATACCCGCCGAACGCCTCGCCGTTCACGCCGGTGCTTATGACGATGTTGCGCGTGACGTTGTTGGTCGCGCGGACGCGGCCCGGGGCGTTATACCATTCCGACACCTGGAAGACGTTGGTGCCGTCCGTCGCCCAATTGGGGTCCGTGGCGCTGTCATCACCCAATGCCGCCCGGGTCGCAGCCGGGAGGAAGGCATTGTTCTTGTAATAATATTGGGTCTGACGGCTGGGCTCCTGCTGCTCCGGAAAGAAATAGTTGAAGATGTTGGCCTGCGCGAGCGAGAACTGGACAAAGGCCTGGGTGTCTTCATTGACGTTATAGCTGGCGCGTCCGAACGCGGTCGCATTGCGCGTGGCGCCGAAGATCGACGTATTGTTCACATGGGCGCAATCCACGCAGCCCTGGGCGACCGCCGTATTGGGCTTGGGGTCTCCGGGCGTCTGGGGTATCACGCCGTAAAAGATGGGTCCGGCTATGCCGGGCTGGACGAATTCCTGACCATTGATCGAGCAGGGCTTCATTCCGGCCAGTGCCTGAGCGGCGCTGGGTGTGGTCACGCAAGTGATCTTGCCGCTGGCGGTTGAGACCGTCTGGCCGGCATTGAGGATGTTGGTATTCGGGGAGGCCGCGGTGCCGCCGGTATTGTAGGACCCCAGATTTTCCGCACCCGACGGGCGGGCTTCCTTCAGGACGCCGTCGCGGTTCAGATATCCGATGGCGCCTTCGATATGGGCCCTGCCGCCGAACAGGTCTGTGCCCGCCGCCAAATTGGCCTTCCAGGAGAAGCCGTCGGCATACTGCGAAATGCCGGCATTGGCTTCGTACTTTATGCCCGTGAAATGCTTGTCGAGGATGAAGTTGACCACGCCGGTGATGGCGTCGGAACCGTAAACCGCCGAGGCGCCGCCGGTGACGACGTCCACGCGCTGAAACAAGACCTGCGGCAGGGTGCTGATATCGACGCTGCCGTTCGCGTTCGAGGCCGGAACGCGCATATTGTCCATCAGGACCAGGGTGCGTTGCTGCCCGAAATTGCGCAGGTTGAGGAAGTCGCCGCCGGAATTGCCGCTGGCGCTGCCGGCGTTACGCTGGGTGGCGCTGCCCTGGAAAACCGGCAGCTTGTTCAAGGCATCCGACTGGTCGGTGGGGGTGGTGGTCAGCAACTGTTCCGAGGTGACCGCGGTCACCGGCGTCGGCGAATTGGCGACACTGGAAAGCACGCGTGAACCGGTCACGACCACGGTCTCGACAGGGGCTGATGCGTCCGCCGTCGTCTGGGCGCAGGCCGGGTAGCTGAACAGGCCGGCGAACAGTGCAAAGACCGATACGCTGGATTTCAGATCGCGATGCATGGCTTCTCCCTCTGTGTCGCAACGATTTCTGCGCCGGGAGATGGAAATGGCCCCCTGCGCGGTGACATCGCCGGAGAAGCCGGTTCCCTGGAGCATCAACTGCAACGCCTCGGGAACCGTGTACAAACCTTTGACCGGATTGCTCCGGACCTGGGCCAGTTCGTAAGGGTAAAGAGCCACCACCCCTGTCTGCCGTGACAAGGCAGGCAAAGCTGCGCTCAGATCGGTGCCCGAAATATCTACGTCATATTTCGTGCCTTGCACGTAGGACGGTTCTGCGGCGGCAGGTCTTGAGACTGCCAGAAGTCCGCAGAGCACGGCCGCCGCGAGCGACTCTCCCCTAAACGTCATTTTCCGACCCAGTGGGTTGGCACAATATTTTGCCTTCACACCGGCCTTATACTGATGAGACCGGCAAGGAGGCCAATTCACCTAAGACCATCGTCAAAAAATTTGCATAAGCCGATGCTGCTGACATTTTACAACAAGCGATTCAGTCATATGATGTGAATGCAGGCGCTGCGCCGCCCGGCTTCGCCACGGCTCTGCCCAAGCGGCAAAGCGCCGGTCCGTCGAATACTCGTCAGTACACAGATAAGTCGGCGCGGCGATCATCACGCCGGAACGCTTCAGTCCCTGGTCGTTGGCTTCTCACGGCTTGAGCTAAAGCGCACATGCTGCGGGCCGATCCACTCGGCATGGAGGCCGAAATTGTTCTCCAGCGCCGCAAAAATGGCCTCGATCTGATCGGCCCTGAATGCTCCGCCGACCGGCAGATTTTCCAGCGCCGGATCCGCGATGTCGATCTTGATGTCCGAATAGCGGCCGATATCGGCAAGGACCTCGCCCAAGGGTTGCCCGGTATAGATCAGGTCACCCTGCCGCCAGGCCAACTTGCGCCCCATGTCGGCATCGGACACGATTTCGGGGCGTTCGACTTTCCGGCCCAGCACGATGTTGTGGCCGGCGGCGAGGACGGCCAGGCTTTTCGCGGCGCCCGAGACAAGCTCGTTGGTGACCTCGACGCTTCCCTTGGTGACACCGACCTCGACCACGCCCGTTCTTTTCAGATGAACGTCAAAGGCTGTCCCGATGTCGCGCACCACATATTTGTTCGCATAAACCGTGAAGGGGCGCGTCTCATCGTGCACGACTTCAAAATAAGCCTCTCCGCGCACCAGATGCACATCGCGGCGATTGCCGGAAAAGTCCACGTCCACCCGGCTGTTGGTGTTAAGGATCACCAACGAACCATCTGCCAGCGTGATCCGTCTCTGACCCCCGATTGCTGTTTCATAGAAAAGCGGGGCAGCCGGGCTCTCGGTCTTTGCGAGATCCGGGGATTTCGGACGGACAGGCGCTATTACCGCCGCGGCAGATGGATGATTCCCGGCCTTGGCAGGGCCGGGAAGTTTTGGATGAAAAAGTGCCGTCCCTCCCGCAATCGCAATCACTGCTGCCGCACATGCCGCGAGCCAGGGCCTCCCCTTCTTCAGCATCGCAGGGCGGTACTCGCGCGCATCCGTCTGCTCTCCAGCTTCGGCGCTATCGGTGAGCAGTCTCAGCGTATCGAACTCCGACCAGAGATTGCCATATTCCGCGATTGCCTGCCGATGAAGCGCACTGCGGTTCAGCCATTCCTGGAACGCCGCCTGATCCTTGGCCGACACGTCACCGGCGTCAAAACGCGCCACCCATGAAGCGGCCTCGGCCTCAATGGCCGGCATATCGGGAAACGTCAGAATTCTGCCCCTGTCGGTCATTACACGTTCACGCCTGACTACTCTGCCTTTTTGGCTTTAATGAAAGCGGTTGGAACCTGTTCCGGCATTCGGGAATTGCCGGTCGCTTCCCCAGCCAAGCCGCCATGAACCCGCATATAAGCCTTGCATCGCGACAGTCCCAGGGCGACATGGTTTTCAACCGTCCTGACCGAAATATTAAGCCGGACCGCGATTTCCTTTTGCGACATGCCCTGCATCTTGCGAAGGATAAAGACCTTCGCGCATTGGGGCGGCAGAGCCGCGATGGCGCGCGCGAGCAGATGAATGCGTTCCCGGCCATCGACAACATCATCAACCGCGGCCTGATTGCTATCTTCTAGGACCTCCAGGCCCTCCAAATCCCCTAAAGGCTCGATCGCCATGGAAGACTGCCTGGCCAGTTCATTCAGGGCCAAGTTCTTGGCAACCTTGAACAAAAAGGCTTTTGGCGCGCCGATCATGCGCCCGGATTCCGCGGCGAAGGCACGCAAGAAGGCTTCCTGCGCAAGATCATCGGCGGCCTCGCGGGACCGGATAAACCGCGTCAGATAGCGCTGCAGCGCGACCTTGTTCTCAAGATACGCCTGGAGGATCGCCGACAATTCTATCCCCCCTTTTTGACGGACCGCTTTCGTACACCCTAACGCAGATTTGGCGGAAACGACAGGTGGCAACCGAATTTGCCGCGCTGGCAAGCGCCCTAGCGCCGGGCGGCCTGCGGAATTGAGAGGACGATTAATTCGATGCGCCAATGGCGTGGAGCCCGCCGGCGCCTTCGCAACCATGCCCGCTGGTGCTGGCCATTTGCCTTCGGCAAATCGTGGACATTTTTCCCGCACCGGACCGGGGAACGGACGCCCGGTTCGCGCGGGTGATCCAGGAAAATTATTGGGGGCGTACAGGCATGCTCGTCGACGGCTTTGCCGCGGGGTGCTGTTGGCCGGGCATAAAAGCCAAAGGCGTCCTTCTGAGAGACGCCGCCATGAGCTGTTCTTGTTGTCGCTTGGTCAGAATTGCCATCACAACGGGCTTCACGTCAGGGCTTCTGGGCACGACCGAAACAACATCGATATCGGAAAGATCGGCCGCCGAGGCAGAGGCTGCATAGCTACTCAGCATGAGTGTCAGAACACCGGCGGACATTTTCATCACGTTCATCACGGCCTCTCCAAAGAAATCCCTGAACTTTGATCAGCAAATTCCACGCCATTCGGCGGGAAGAATTTTCTCTTCCCATCCAATGGCTTCGGCGGGCAGTCATTTTTTATGCAATCGCCGACTTGGCGGCAATTTGAGCAGCATGCCGCACACATGATCATCTCGGAATTTTTTCAGCAGAAGACAGGTTTGACGGGATTTTAGGCAGCGTGGCGCGCGTTCCAGCAATTCACTTGTATCGCAAGACCGTTGTGGTATTGCCGCACATCAAAGCACAACACATTCCTTGGAGGTTCAAATGTCCCTGAAGGCCTGTCTCACTCTTTCCACTTTGCTCCTTGCCGCTGCGCCCGCCTTTGCGGCCTCGTCCTGGCCAAGCGCGAGTCTGCTCTCCTCCGGGGCATCGGACAATTGTGCCAGCGCCAGCGCCGCTGCGCTCGAAAGCGGCCGCGCCACGGAAGCCGATCTGGCGAAATGCACCATGGCCGTCAAGCTCGCTTATTACGACCGCGCCCGGGCCGAAGCGCTCAGCAACCGCAGCGTCCTTTATTTCGTCCGCTCGGATTACAATGCGGCGCTTGATGACAGCACCGCCGCGCTCAAACTGGACGACCGCATGGCGGAAGCGATTGTCAATCGCGGCTCGATCTTCCTGATGCAGCATCGTCCCCAAGCGGCGATCGCGAATTTCGATCGCGCGCTGATGTTCGCTCCGGCGCATCCCGAAAAAGTGTATTTCAATCGGGCGATGGCGCGTGAAGATGCCGGCGATCTTAATGGCGCCTATGCCGACTATGCCGAAGCGGCCAAGCTGGATCCGCAATGGGACCAGCCGAAGCGGGAAATGAGCCGCTTCAGCATCACCCGTCAGCGGCCGATGAGCTGATCTCGGTTTTTTTGCGAAAGCAGGAAAAGGCTCAGACCGGCGGTCTGAGCCTTTTCCTTTTTCCGGGTCCGTCCGGCCCTCAATCGCGATCGTCCAAGGACCATGATTCAACGAGAAGCGATCCTGCTCTAGAACCGGAGCGTGACGCGGGCATAGTAATAACCGCCATTCAGACTCCAAACCGCGTTGAAGGGCGAATTCGACACCGAGCCGTTGCTGGCGGTTTGCGCCTGCCCGTTGGCGGGGTTGTCGGGTCCCGCCACGCATTTGGCACTTCCGATCAGGAACACGCCGTTGCCGGGACAGACCGCCGGCGCAAAAGGAAGCGTGTCCGGACGCAGGTCGAAGATATTGTTGCCGCCTATCGAAATCTGGAAATCGTCGGTGAGGTTGTAGCGCGCTTCCATGTCCGTGAGCCCTACGCCGGCCTGGTTGAACGGGATTTCCTCGCCGCCGGAATTCGGGCTGGTGTAGCTGTGCTGCGGTCCATAGTAAGTCTCTCGCAGGGTGACGCCGAACGCGTCCAGGGACCAGTTCGCCGTGAGGCCTATTTTTTCGGTCGGCGCGCTGTGAACGAAGTTGAACAAAGATTGGAAGTTGAAGAAGG
>CAZEFQ010000143.1:0-8968 GCA_964511505.1 uncultured Rhizobium sp. | reverse complement strand
GACCTGGCCAAGCAGCAGCGGGATGAAGAGTCCAAGACCGCCCGTGCGAATTACGACAACGCCCGCAAGCTCGGCGACGCCGTGGCCGGCGAGCAGGAACGCCGTGAGCGCGACACGCTGCAGCGCCAGATCAAGATGGCAGAGGCGCTCGGGTTGAAGACCTCCGGCGGCCAGGTCGCGACGGCACTCACGGTCGAGCAGTTGCGCATTGCCGCCGCGCAGATGCAACACTCTCAAGCCATTGCGCGCGTAGGCCAGGAGTCCATCGAGGCCCAGAAATTGCCCGGCGGCACGCCTGAGGAGCGGCGGCAGCGGGATGCCGAACTGAATCGGATCAAGATCGAAGGTCTGAAGGCCGAGGGCGAGTTGCAACGCCAGATCGATGACGCGCACCAGGACCGCGTCGTGAAGCTCATGGAGCTTCAGAAGCGGGAGATGGAGGAAATCCAGAACAAGGCGGCGGGTCTGTTCCACACGCTCTTCACGAAGCCGCAGGAGTTCGGCAAACAGCTTGCGAGCACGCTGAAGGAGGCGGTTCTGAAGCCGGTCACCGAGGGACTGGGCGGCATGATGGCGCGCGCGATCCATCCGCTTATCTACGGGGCCGACGGTCAGGGCGGGATTGCCGGCGTCTTCAAGGGAATCTTCGGCGGCGGCAAGCAGGATCCGCTCCAGGCCGCGACCAATCTGAACACGGCAGTCACGGCGCAGAACTCTGTCGCGATTGCCTCGCTGACGGCGGTCTTCGCGGCGGCCATGGGTATGGTTGCGCCGGCAGTTGCTGCGCCGGGCGGATTCGGCAGCGGAATCTCCGTCCCCGCGCTCACGATGCCAGCCGCAGCGGGATCCGGTGCGGCTGAGGTGGGCGGCGCTGGTGGAGCCGCGATGTCCATCCCGATCCCCACCGGCGGCGCGGGTGGGGCCACTGGTGCCCCCGCAGCGATGGGTATGCCTGGCGTAAATGGTGGCACTGGCGGCAATCCGCTGGGCATGATCCTGGGGGCGAATCAGAAAGGGGGTACGTCGGGCATCTACAGTCTGTTCACGAAAGAGGGCTTCTCGAAGACGCTCCAGAATCTTAAGGGCACGGTCTGGAACCAGAAGGTCTTTGACGATGCTGGCGGGGGGATCTCAGGAGGAATCCAAGGTGTCGCGAAGTCGCCCGCCGCCGGAGCCGCCGGCATGATGCTGGCGATGAATGGCCTGTTCGGTGCGAGTCGCGGGACGTGGGGCGGCATCGCCCAAAGCACCGCCGGAGGCGCGCTGATCGGCGAGCAGATTGGCGGCCCGCTCGGCGCGGCGATTGGAGCGGGTGCAGGCTTCCTGGCCGGCTTGGGCGAGAAGCTGTTCGGCGTGGAGTCCCCGGAGAACGAGGCGAGGCGCCTAGTCAAGCAGCTCTACTCGATCAACATCGACAACTCGATGGCGAAACAGATCGCCGGGGTCGCCCAGCAAAAATATGCCGGCCACGTGAGCATCGCCGTCCGCGACCCGGACGTCCGCAAGATGCTGATGCTCTATTCGGAGGCCACGGGCCAGAAGATGCCGTTGTCGGCCACGACGCCGCACTCGGCCAGCCTGGCCGAGATGGGCGGCAAGCTGTACCAGCAGGCAACGTACGTCAACGGCAGCCCCTACGCCTTCCAGAGCAACCTGCCTGTGCTGGGCGGGTACGCGACCGGCACGTATCCGAGTCCTGGCCCAATGATGCTCCAGGTCAACGTCCAAGGTCAGGGCGCCGCACAATTCGTGGCCGGCCAGGTCGTCACGCCGGAGTTCGTGCAGGCGCAGTGGTCCAGCGCGGCGGCGGCGAGCAACGGGCGGTTGCAGAATTCGGCCATTATCCAGCAGCCGGGACTGGTGGTGGCGTGAACGGAAATGTCGCGCCAAGTCCCGAGAAGGCTTGCCAGTCCGAGTGAAGCGAAATCGCGGTAGCATCATCCTGTGAAGTCGGAGGGGGTGGATGCCGTGAGAAAGCCAACAGTTTTCTTGAGCCACAACCAGAAGGACAAGGAGTTTGTCCGACGGCTGGCCAATGACCTCAAGCTCGCAGGGGCCAAGGTATGGATAGATGAGGCTGAGATTAAGGTGGGCGATTCGCTGATCGAGAAGATTCGTTCAGGTATTGATGACGTCGATTATCTTGCTGTCATATTGAGTTCGCATTCAGTGCGCTCTGAATGGGTGAAGAAGGAGGTTGACGTTGCAATAAACCAGGAAATCGAACAAAAAAGAGTCAAGGTCTTGCCTGTTCTCCTGGAATCGTGCGATCTTCCCGGCTTTTTGAAGGGAAAACTTTATGCCGACTTCACGACAAGGGACAGGTACTCGACCGGACTTACGCAGATACTCAATCGGCTCGAACTGACTAGGCCGGCGCCCTCGCGATTCTTTAGCCCAACGTTGTTGCGGGAGAGTTTGGCGCGCATGGCCCGCATGAACATTGTCATCGGAGGGGATGGAGACGAAGCAGCGTTTGAAATGCTGTTTGAGCGAGAGCCTTACGAAGTCGGCGAGTGGCTCTTAGAGAAGCTTACTCCGTTGCCTCAATCTTACTCGTGGATGGAAAATCGAGACACGATCAATATCATCGTCAGAGTGATCGACGAGATGAATGAACTATCCTTCGAAACCGGAGATTGGCTACTAGAAAGACTGACGCCTGCAGACCCGGATTTTTGGAAGGGGCGAAGTGAAGATGGGTCACTCCTGAAAGAGCTAATGGGGTGGATCATCAGTCAAATGGGCCGTTTATCCGCTCGGGCAGAAAGCGTAAGGGATAGCTTCGTGCGTGAGGCGAACGACTCGCCATCATTTTCGTATGACTGGGAGTTTAACGATTGGGTGGTCTACCGTGAGTACGCCATCTATTCAGCCCTTAAAGCAATTGGCGATCCGGTCTCTTTGGAAGCGATAAGCACGTGTTGGCCCGATGGCAAGTTCCGAAACTCCGGGATGAGGCTCGGAGATCGCTCCCTAAACACGACGTGCCTCCTTGATGTTCTGCATCGAAAGGCCAGTGAGTCGGTCCGTTGAACAGACGGCATCAGATGCCAAGCTCGCCCTTGCGCCTACATTTCCTAGGCTGACCAGAGCTTATGCCCGGCAACATCCAAAACGCGGCCCCCAGCGGCGTCATTCCATACTCGCTCTGCACTGCGTTTTCCGAGTCACGCGAATATGTCCAGATCCAGGCGCAGTATCACGACGGAACCGCAGAGCGCTCGCAACTCGCGCAGACGTCGCGCCGCATGTTCAGGCTGGCAGAACGCGTGACCGCCGCTCGCGCGATCGCGCTGAAGACATTTTGGGACGGCCAGCAGGGCGGCGTAGTTCCGTTCCTGTTCTATAACCTTGCCGAGGGCGCATACGACGCCACCGGCAATTCGACACAGGGCCGGTACACGGTCGTGTTCCGCGGCAACTGGTCCCAGACCACTGGCATGCTCCGCACCGATGTTCCGCAAATCGAACTCGCAGAAGTCGCGTAATTCCCAACCACCATGTCCGATACCATTGGCCGCATCAGTGTGCCCGCGCTCGTCGACTCGGGCCTGACATTCCCATTGACGAGCGATTTCGGCTATGGGTTCACCCAGGAACGCCCCGTCGTAGTGCACCAGTTCGGCGAGCTCGACGCGAAGGCTGAACAGCGCTTCGCCGTCGGCATCGGCCCGCGCAAGTTCGCCTTCCGCCGGCAGCACCTCAGTATGCGCGACCGCGCTTCGCTCGTGTCCTTCTGGGAGGGCATGCAAGGCGCATGGAAGTCGTTCACCTACAACGTTCCGAATCCGGACCAGACCACCACGCCCACGAAGGTCACCTGGGAGTACGCTCCGCTCGCAATCCAGTACTTCGCCAACGCCTGCCAGACCGGCTTCAGTTTCATCGAGGTCTCCGATCCGACCGCCGCGCCCAGCTACGCCGTAAACAGCACGTGCCTTCGTTTCCCGTCGGCGGCGCTTCAGTCGGCTCTGCTCTCCCAGGTTCAGCAGATCATCCCCCTCGTCCACATCCGCGTGCGCGAATCCGCGGTCCCGGACATTTATCTCTCCGATCGCCGTGTCACCGTGGGCGGCCAACTCTACGTGCCGCGCGTGCTCGGCATCGGCGAGCCCGGCTCCGACGTCATCATCTCCCAGGACATCAAAGGGACCGCCGACAACGTCCAATTCACCTTCGGCAACGCCGACCGCGTGATGACGCAGATGGCGAACGACACCGATCTGAAGTACGCCCAGATCGACCTGTCGCTGTTCCACGTCAACTCCGGCATACTGCTCCAATTGTGGTCGGGTTTCATCATCAGCTTCGTCGCGGACGGCAGCCCGCAGTTCACCGTGCAGTGTAGCGATGGCCTGTACCAAATCACGCAGATGTACCCGGTGCGCGCGGTCTCCCGGCAGTGCTGGAAGACGTTCAACGACGGCGTGAACTGCCCGTACGCAGCGCACGGCAGCGGCGGCGATCCCACCTCCTGCGATTACTACTTCGACTCGGCCAACGGCTGCCAGGCGCACGGCATGACGCAGTACTTCGGCGGCCATCCCGCCGAACCGCAGGGCGTGGTTATCAAGGACAACTCAACCGGCCTCTGGGGATTCGGGCGCAGCACGGTCACCGCGACGTCAATCATCTCCGACACGATCTGGGGTAACGCGCTCCAGGAGATCTGGTGCAACGACGACGGCGACCCGGGCAAGGCATTCTGGGTGAACTGCATGATCGCCGCCGGTCGCGACGAGTCCGATTTCTACGACGCGCTCGGCATCGTGGGCGCCGGGCCGATCGGCAGATTCACCGGCATGCTGGTCTACCAGAACGCCGACGGCTACCGCTACATCATCGCTCCCATGCTCGATGGCCAGCCTCCGCATGGCTTCAAAGTGGACGGCGGCCTGAACGTCATCTCCGACAATCCCACGATGGGACTGCGTGAGGTCGCCGGCGCCGACCCGCAGTCGGATTCGTTCTCGCTGGGACAGGGAACGCCGCAGGTCTGGGGACCGCAGCGAGCGGCGGGCACGGCGTTCGTCGAGATCCGGCGCACCGATCAGTCCGGCATTCAACCTTCGACCACCGATCAGCACCAGATGCAGGTGCCGATCTCGCAGGGACTCACCGGATGGACCTGGGACCAGAACGGCAACCGCACTGCGGTCACCGGCCTCACGAATCCCTTCTGGATCGCAGTCAACAGTCTGCTGCGCGCGATCGGCCTGGCCGGGGCGCCGTCGGGAACGCAACTGAACCAAATCGTGCTGTCGTCCCTGGTTGTGGGCGATGGCAGCGGCGCGGCCGAGATCGCGGACACGCTTGTGACACCGGTCGTCGGCTCCGGCGTGGAGAAGCAGTTCCGTTTCCAGGGAGTGCTCGCGCAGCAGAAGCCGTTTCGCGACTGGCTGGTCGAGATCTTGGCGTGCGGGCTGGGCTTCTTTACCTGGGAGTTCGGGAAACTGAAGGTCGGTTGCCGTATCAATGCCTCCGCGGTTGATGCCTTCACGCAAGGCAACATCCTCTTCCAAAGCCTTCGCCTCGAACCCATCGATTCCTCGTTCGAGCACCTGATCATCGACTTCGCCGACCAAGCGTATCAGTACCAGGCCAACACCGCCGAGTATCAGGACAAGAGCCACGCCGCCTACTTCGGCCGCGCCGGCGCACCCTCGACCGCCCGCCAGCACCTAGTGGGCTGCGCGACCATCTCCCAGGCGCTGCGCCTGGCGGCCACGCGCACGCGCGAGGAGATCGGTGGCGTGAACGCCGCAGAGTGGCGCAACGCACGCGGGGCCACCTGGAAGACCACGCTGCTCGGCCTTGGCAATGAGGTCGGCCAGGTGGTTTCGATGACCCATCCGGACGTGCCCGGCATGAAGGGTACGTGCTCGGTGACTGGCGGCCAGTGCGGTAATGTGGCCGGCGACCCGCTCGACAAGTTCATCGTCAACAAGGAGGTCCTGATCAACGGCGTCCAGTGCACCGTGACGCAGATCTTCACGACGCCGGACTACAAGACGGTCACCGGCTTCGCGGTCTCGCCGGCACCCGCGGACTCCACGAACGCGACTTTCCGATTCATCACTGCTGACTTCCGAATCCAGTCCTGGCGGCTCCATAAGGACTGGAGCGTCACCATCATCGGAAAGACGGTAACGGCGTCCATATACGACCTGGATGTTGGGCCGAAGCCGTTCGACGTGACGCCCGCGCCGCTTCCAGCGTTGTTCTACCCGATCCCGCTCGGCCCGGCATGGGCGCCATACCAGATCCAGGCGCGCGCCGACGATGCGCTGTTTCCCGGGGAGTGGACGTTCGACACCAACCAGTCCTACGCGCAGATGGCGGACGGCAGCATGCTGGCGAACCTGGTCATCACCGGCAAATTACCGGTGAACACGTTCAGCCCGGGTGTAGGCGCACCGATCTCCGGCAATATCGCGGTGAACGCCACGGGCGGATCTTTGGTCGGCAGCGCGACCATTCGGCTCACGCTGTGCGCTCTGGACGCGAGCGGACTGCCCTCGGTGCCGATGCCTATTGCGATTGTGCCGCTGCCTTCTGGCGGCTCGGCTTACTCGATCACACTGAGCAGTATCGTCTGGCCCACCGTGGCCGGGCTCAAGAACTACGTGGTTTTCGCGGCGGCACAGGACGACCTGATCTGCGCCCAGCAGCTCGGCACGTATGGCGGCATGGTCGCCAGCGGAGCGCTCACGCCCACGGGCGACGGTACCGTTTACACGCCGGGTACGATCACCTTCACGGGCCCGCTACTGCGCTCCACTTTTGCGCTGCCGTCTCCGTACGTCGCCAACCTACGGCTGAAAGCCAAGCACCTGATCCACGGAGGAATCATCGGCGCGACCGTCGACAGCGTCTCGGCGGGCACGTTGGTGTGCGGAAGCCTGAAAGGTGCTCCACCTTCGAGCAATCCGTCATTCACCCCCGTTGGCCGCATCATCTCGATCATTGGCAGACCGGAGGGTGCGACGCCCTACTTCAGCGGAAGAGTCACGTCGTGGGATCAGAGCACGGGCACAATCGGCGTCACGCCGGACCCCGCCGGCATCGTGCAGGAGGGCGACTGCTTCGTCCTCCGATTCAATGCCGACGCTTCCAACTCCGCCGCGCCGACAGCGATCACCGATTCGGGATGCCAGAACAACGTCTATCCCAATGGCATGACGCCCGGCGCGGAGGTCGGCAACCTGATCCGCGTCATTCAAGGCGCATCGCGCGGGACACCGCCCCGGAAGATCATCGCAAACACCGCAACCTCGATCACGTGGGATGTCCCCATGGTGATCAATCCGGGCGACGTCTGGATCATCGAGGAGGCGACGTGGCCCTATGCCTATGACACCACCACGCTCAGTAACGCCGATCCGTTGGCGGCAACGACGATCAACATGCCCACCAACAACTTCGTCGACACGAACCTGTTGATCTCCGGGTTCACCATCGACGTGAACGGTAACGAGTCTCCCGACGGCGATGCTCCCATTCGCGAGGATTGGGTATTCGGCGCGGAAGGTCTTTCGAAGGTGGCGGGCCTCGTCTTCCAGATGCAGGGCACGCTGGGCATCGAGTCCAACGCCGCCCAGCCGCTTTATCTGAACCGTCCGGTGACTGCGGGCGACGTCAAGGCATACGTCCAGGCGGCGCCCACCGGCTCGGGGATCACGTTCACCATCTATGTGGGCGGCACCGCATGGCTGACTCTGACCATTCCCGCCGGCCAGACCGTGGTAGTCGCCACGCCGTCACAGATCAGTGCCCTGTCGCAAGTCCCGGCCAACACAGCGGTCTCAATCGGCATCTCGGCGGTAGGGACCACGTTTCCCGGCGCGAATCTGTCAGTCTTCATCTATTCGTAAAGCCGCGCCGAACATCATTGTGCTGACCCCAGCAGAGCTTCTAAATATGAATCGGCGGGCCAAATCTCTTGTGCTGCGCCTCTTGCAGATCCTTTATTGGCGGATTACTCCAGCCAAATCGAGCGTAGATCCCCAGCGCAGCGTCCAAAGCGAGTTCACGCCGTTGTTCAATCATCATTCTCGCATCGTAATAGCTGTCGATAGATATGGATTCTTCCTGGCACCACGCATCACCGTCCACACGGTCGGACATTTGGAGTATGTCCTGCGGCCATGTCAACTGTCGCCCTGCAACGTTCTTGAGATCTAGTGCGATTGCCACGCGGTTCGTGAAGATCTTGTGATCAGCCATTCGGCCCACAAATTCGAATACCGCGGTGGTGGTGTCCAGTATTTCCAGAACATGTGTGCGGTCGCCAAGTTGCGGAATCTGATCGAGGGCCATGTTGTGTACAAATTGGCTGCTCTGGAATAGCACCCAACGCTCTAGATGGTTAACGCTACCTTCGACAAGTTCAATACCGTTTGCGATTGATTCACCGTCTTGCTCGGGAACAGTAAACCATGGGTATTGGGACCACCTTGCATGTGAGCGCACGCCGGCGGACGCAACGAATTGGGCGCAATGATCCAGGTTCCGAAACCGCGCTTTCCTGAACTCTTCAGGACGGCTCCAGATGCACCAGCGTGGCAATTGCCAGATCTTCTTGACCAACTCCGAATCGGGCAGTCTCTTCCGCTGGTCCCAATATTCTTGAGTTGTGACCACCGGGGTAGGAACGTGCGGTGCCGGGCCGCGGAGCCAATCCGGCGGAGGCCCCACCGGCCGCAGTTGATTGATACCGTGAAGATGCCGTAGCAGTTTCCTGTACTCGTCGACTGGATCCGCTCGCAAATCAACACCAAAGGCGCCGTTGAGAGCTGTCGGCACGGCAGTTGTCCAGTCCCCTTGTCGGAGGATCGGAATGAACTTGTTCGTCCCGGCAGAGCTTAAAATCTCGCCTGTAATAATGTGGCCTTCGTATCCAGCACCCCCTTTGCGGCCATCGAACCGCTGTTTGTAACCTCCTGTGCAGACGACGAGCACAGCA
>CAZEFQ010000142.1:0-6448 GCA_964511505.1 uncultured Rhizobium sp. | reverse complement strand
AGGGCGCAAAGCGTCGAATTGACGAAGCGCAGGCGGATCAGGCTGCCGCAATAGCTCACCACGATGATGATGCCCACGAAATACTGCATGGCATATTCCGATTTCATGATCCCGGTCATCACCACCACCGAGAGGCCGGTGGAGAGCATCGCCGCCGCCAGGAAACCTTGCGCCATGCGCCGGAAAATCGGGAAAAACGTGGCGACCAGGATGACCAGCAGGAGCGGCACCACCACGCCGAAACGCAGGAACAGCATCCAGAAAAGCGCGCTGTCCTCGGTGATGATGTCGAGAACGCCGAATGCGATATAGATCAGGATCCCGCCGATGACATAGGTGCGGATGAACGACATCGAGGCCAGCAGGGATTCCTGCTCGAACCGCTGTTCCACAGCCGGATCGGAAAAACTCAGCGACAGACGGTCGAGCGCATAGCGGCTGGCGACCGTGTCGGCGTCGTTCGGTTCCTCGCCCATCACCCTTTCCCGCGAGAGTGCAATTTAGAAATAGCTGGTGAAGAAAGCGGAAAAGAATGCGATGGTCATGGTTCATTAACCATGCGCGGACAGCGAAGCGGCAGGAAAAGAAAGCCGGGCGCACCGGTTATCGGCGGGTTAAGCCGGGCAACGGACGTTAAGCCGCCTCCAGGGCCGCCGATGGCGTCGGCTGCCTGGAGCCAGATTTTCTGAGATGGAAACAGCCTGCGTTGCGTTCCGGCGAGGCGATCCGCCAGGAGCTGCGCGAAGAGCGTATCGGAAATGCGGGCGAGCGCGGCGCCGAAGCGGGCGCCCGCCGGAACGCAACCCCTTGGGGCCGGGGCCTTTTGCGTCCGTACGCTGTCGCTACGGACGGGTTCGTCGAAGGGCTTGCCCCTAGTCCCAGCTATGAGCTTCGCCCTCCTCCTGCCCACGCCGCAAAATCCCTCCGGCGCAGGCGATTCCACCTCAGAAAATCAGGCTCTAATATCGGGTCTGGCAGCGTTCGTCGCCGAGGCAGGCGCAACCGCCGGCGAATTTGCTGTGGCCGATGCCGTCCAGCATCCGGTCGACCGCCTCCTGCAACAGGCGCTGGCGGGTCTTGCCCTGCTTGACCGCCAGAATCCCCAGCCGCTCGTAATCGTGATGCGACATGCGCACGGTGCATTTTTTCAAGTCGTGGCCGAGATCGTGTTCGTGATGCGGCAAATGACGATTGAGCGCGGAATCGAACATCCTGATCGTCTCCGGCGTGTCCCAGTCGAGCGGCTTTTTGGCCGGATCGGCCCCGTTATGAGCCCAAGGTTGGGCTTCACCCTTGCGCGCCAGGATGCCGGCATGGATGGAGGCGAAGCGCGGACTGCTCATTTATAGATCCCCGCTTCGAAAGACGGGTCGCCGCGGCGGCGCCCGAACGAAAGGTTGCGACGTTCGGGGCCGCGATAAATCTCCGCACCTATTCTGCGGTCGGCGCTCACCCGGCGGTCGGGCCCGGTATAGGTGGGCGTGGTGATGATCGGCGGCGGCTCGGGCGCCAGCACCACCTCTTCCTCTTCCATGCCGGTTTCCAGGAGCGAGCTCACCGCGAAATCCGGCTTGACTTCGGGGATCAGCTTGGGATCGTGCACGGCGCGCGAAAGCTTGTCCTGCAGGTAAAGCCAAAGGTCGCGCACTTCGCGCGCGGAGGCCGAATTGGGCGCCGCCTCGCCGACGGTGCGCCCGTCGATCATGCTGGCGGCGAAATCCACGCGATGATGGATGGTGACAGGTGCCACCATGCCGTGCTGCGACAGTGCCACCGCGGATTCGCCGGTGATGCTGGCGCGCGCCGTGGCGGCATTGATCACGAAGATCAAGGGCTTGGCATGGCGTTCGGCGATGTCCACCGTGGCGCCCACCGCGCGCAGGTCATGCGGACTCGGCCGGGTCGGCACCACCACCAGGTCGGCATGCGCCACCACCTGGGAGATCGATTGGGTGATGGCCGGCGGCGTGTCGATGATGGCGATGCGGATGCCCATGGTGCTGAGCCGGGCCAACGCCTGGCCGAGATCGAGCAGCCCCGCCTTGACGAAATGCGGCTCGCTTGCCTTGCGCGCGTTCCACCAATGCGCCAGCGAACCCTGCGGATCGGTATCGATCAACGCCACCGGACCCGCGCCGGCACGCGAGGCCTCGACCGCCAGATGGCCGGACAGGGTGGTTTTCCCCGAGCCGCCCTTCTGCGACGCCGCGACGATTGTGTACAAGCAAAGAGCCCTCTTTTACTCCAGGCTCTTTATCGCGTGGTGCGGCTTGCGGGATGCTGAAACACCACGCCGCAATTTGCTGCGATAATGATTAGAATTTTAGCGGCCGCCACGCCGGCAGTCACTGCCTCGCCGTCTGCACCCCTGTGGTGCGCGGCCCGAAATGCGGCATGGGCTGGCCCAGCTCGATGGCGCCCATGTCCGGCGCATTGCCGGCAAAGCCATCGGTGATGTTGGGCAACTCCACCCCGGCATCCACCGCCGGCGAGCCCTGCTTCAGCCGGAAATCCTGGTCGGTCGGATCATAGACACGCTGCGGGTCGTGCTCGTCGGGATGGGTGACATGCATGAAGCTGTCATAGTTGAGCAGTATCGCGTGTTTCTCCTGGCCGGTCGCGGCCTGGAAATCGGCCAGGGTTTTAAATCCACGCCGGACCGGCTGGTTCACATAATCATAGCGCTTGGCCATGTCCGGGGTATTCCATCCGAACGCGTCGGCGTTGCCGGGATTGGGCATGAAGCCGTCATAATCGGCGCTGTTGGTGTTGGCGGGAGAGGTAAGCGCAAAGACGCCGGGCAGAATGCCCGACCCGATGATGAGATTGTTGCGGAAATGCATGTTCTGCGCCGAACCCGCGCCCCCCTCCCCGATGATGGTGTTGTTATAGGTGAGGATGCCGGCCGAATTCTCAATATATTTGAACGCATTGTTGGTGTTGTAGACCAGATTGCGGAAATAATAGAACGGCCCGCCGAACCCGGGCTGCACGCTGAAAGCCTGCGCCGCCGAATTGAAACAACGATTCCCCCAGGCACGCAGATTGCGCCCGCCGCCGTCCATCTCGAAGCAATTGTCGCCCATGTTGCTGATGTCGTTACCGTAGTAATCGTCGGACTGCGGAAAACGATCGGCGATCTCCTTGGAAGAATTGCCGTCCGGCAGGGTCACCCCGTCCGGCACGCCATAAGTGGCGAAATCGACGGCGTCATGGAAATTGGTGATGCGGTTGTAAGCGATCACATGGCCCTGGCCATAGACCTTGATGGCGTATTCGGAGAGGAGGAGCTCGGGATAGTTGTTGAAGGGCTGCCAGCGCGCACCGTTCCAGCCCATCATATGGTCGGGATCGTGGCGGCCGTTCATTTCATTGTCGGCGATATAGAAGTCCTTGGAGCCGGACCAGTCATCCTGCACCACGCGCCCGACATTGTAGATTTTGGAATGCTTCAGGGTGAAGCCGCTGGCGCCGGCGATGTCCTTGATGCCGAGCAGGAAGGCAACATTGGTGTTGCGGACGGTGATGCCTTCAAAATAATTGTAATCGGCGGCCATCAGGTTGAAGAGGGTTTGCGCCCCGTCGCCGTCGAAGATCACCTCGCCGTCGCCCGCGCTCTTGATCACGATGGGCTTCTCCGGCGTGCCCTTGCCGGTCAGGTAATAAGTGCCGTCGAAATAATTGCCCATGGAAAGCTGGCCGGGCTTGGGCTCGCCGTTGATGTAATGAAAGCGGTCCCCGATATAGAGGCCGGCATGGACCAGGATGGTATCGCCCGGCTGCACGCGGACCGGATAGGCGTTTTCGTAATCGAAATGCGCCAGGCCCTGGTAATAGGCGCCGATGATGGACGGAAAATTGGGCTCCTGCTTGGGGCCTTTCCAGTCCACGGGATAGACATGATAGACCTTGCCGCCTGACGCCGGCATGGGCTCCTTGCGGGTGTGGAACGCGACCGTCTTTGTCGCCTTGCCGCCATCCGGATCGGAGAGCATGAACTGCGCCTCATAATCGGTGTCGGGCGAGAGGTTGAAAATGCTGCCCGACAGCATGTTGGGCACTTCGTACTTGAACAGCGGATAGCGGTTGTTGCCGCCGGCGCCCGGCCCCACGCCGACAAATTCGCCGCCGCCGCCCGAGCGCAGAAGAGGCAGCGCCGCTTTCCACTCCTTGTCACCCTTTTTGCGATACTGAACGGTGGCGGTGGCATTGTGATTGTCGTCGCCGGTGATGCGCCAGTCGAAGCCGGCGGCCGTCAGCGTCGGCCGCTCGACATTGAGCGCGCCCGCGCTGACGCTGTTGGCGGCAAAAGCGGGCGCCGCCAAGCCCAGCGCGAGCATCAGACAAAATCCCAATGCCGCCACAAACGACAATCTGCCTGGTTCAATCATCTGCATGTCCCCCTGATCGTTCAGCCATTGGGCTGATAATTTGTCGGGAACTATAGAGCGGTTCCAGGAAAAGTGTGTAGCGGTTTTCCGTCCGGAACCGCGACAAAACAAAGAACTGAAGCATTTTCGTGATTCAAGGAACACGAAAATGCTTCAGGCAGGAAGAGCGCCGGTTCAACTCGTACAAAGCAAGGAACCCCGGCGGCCGGGGCTTTTTCTGATCGTCAGGCCGGACGTCGGCGCGGGTCGCTGCGCTCGCGCCACTACGCTATCGCGAAGCGCGGACCAGCTTTTCTAAACTCGTTTTAAGAAAAGCTAGGTCTAACCGCCGCCGCCGGTCGGCGTCTGCACATTGTCCGGCAAGCCAAAGACATAGATCGCCGTGCCATGCGCGGGCCTGGTCACTTCCTGCGCCAGCATGAAGGTGGGCTTCTCCTCCGGGCTGCCGCCGCCAAGGCCGGTCATCACGGCGATGTACTGCTTGCCGTTGACCGCAAAGGAGGCGATGTGGCCCTGCACCGTGGTGGCAAGCCGCGTCGTCCAAAGCTGCTTGCCGCTCTTGGTGTCAAAGGCGTGGAAAGTGCGGTCGAAATCGCCCACGAAGGCCACATTGCCCGCGGTCGAGACCACGCCGGTCAGGAACGGCGCCCGCTGCTGCAGGCTCCAGAGCGGCTTCATGGTGTTGGTCTCATAGGCCGAGAGCCGGCCCATATTCCCTTCCGAGCCGGGCATTTCATAGAATTGCTCGGTGCCCGAACCCAGCATCAAGACGCAGCTCTGACTCAAAGGAAGGATGATCTCGTCATCCGGCTGGTGATACGACGCCGCCGGCCAATCCTTGCCGCCTTCCGGTCCCGGGCATGACGGCAGCCACTGATCCACCTTCTGGTCGATGATGTCCTTGCGGTAGACCGGCGCGCCGGTTTTGGGATCGATCTTGATGAAAACGTTCTGGAACACGGTTTCGCGCGAGTCGAGATATTTGCCGGTCTCACGGTCCAGCTTCCAGAGAATGCCCGCCTTGCCGGTGGTCATCACCGTCTTCTGGCTGCCATGGTCGATGAGAATTCGCTCGAACACTTCATCGAGATCGAGCGACTCGCCCGGCGCGTGGCTGAAATACCATTTGAGCTTGCCGGTATCCGCATCCAGCGCGAGCGTCGAGTTGGCATAAAGTGTGGCGCCGTCGCCGGAGCCGCGCAGGTCGCGCCGCCAGGGTTTGGCCTGGGCGGTGCCCCAATAGGTCGTGTTCAGCACCGGATCGTAAGTGCCGGCGATCCAGGTCTCGGTGCCGGCGCGCTGGTCGTCCGGCAGCTTGCCCCAGCTGTCGCCGCCGGGCTGGCCGGTCAAGGCCACGGTTGTGAACTTCCAGGCGCGCTGACCGGTATTGGCGTCATAGGCGCTGATGTAGCAATGCGCCTGCTGCGGGATGCGGCCGCAATTGACCATGCCGACAATCGCCTTGCCGTGCGCCACGATCACGCCGCCGGTGTTGCCGTGCTGGCCTTCGTCCGGCTTTTGCGGATCGGAGATCCAGCTCTGCCAGTCGATCTTGCCGGTCTTGGCGTCGAGGCCATAGATGCGGCCCTGCGGGGTGGGCACGATCACCTTGTCGTTGTAGAGCGCGATGGAGCGCGTCTCGTCGCTGGAGCCGCCCGGCTCCAGGTTGCGCGGCGCCGGCCCGATATTGTTCTGCCAGATCACCTCGCCGGTGACGGCGTTGATCGCCTGCACCGTATTTCCGGACGAAACCAGGAACATCACCCCGTCATGGACGATGGGCGTGGTCTCATTGGTGCCGCCGTCATTCATCGCCAGCATCCATTTCAGCTGCAACTGGCTGACATTGGCAGGCGTGATCTGGTTGAGCGGGCTGTAGCTCCAGCCCGAATAATTGCCGCGATACATCAGCCAGTCATTGGGCGACGGATTGGTCAGCATCGCGTCGGTGACATTCTGGTAATTGGGGATATTGCCCGCCCTGACGACGCCGAAGGTGCAGGTGTTGCTGCGGAAGCCGCCGCCAGCGCCGCCTTCGCGGCCGCCCGCAGGCGCCG
>CAZEFQ010000141.1:0-9127 GCA_964511505.1 uncultured Rhizobium sp. | reverse complement strand
GCGATGCAGAAGAAGCTGAATGAGGCGCTGAAGCGGCTCACCTCCCTGCCGCTCGCCTCTCTCCCCCGCCGCGGCAACCTTCCCCTGGCGGCGGAGTAGCTCCCTCTCCGTTATTTGCCTCTGATTTTTGGCGAGCAATTTTGGCTGCTGGCCAGGAGCGAGGAGCGATGTGGGCAAATAGCCCATGAGCGACGAGCGACGCCGCCAGCGGCCAAAAGGGCCGCCAAAAAAAATGGCCGCTCCGAGGAGCGGCCAAGTTCAGGGAGGAAACGCCCAGGAAGGGCGGCGGCTTCGCGGTCGAGGACCGCAATACCGCGCTGCAGCAATATGCCCAAAAGCCCGCTTCCACACAAGCCCCGAGAAAATATTTTTGACCAGCTTTTCCCAAGGAAAATAGGGAAATTTCACCGTGTATTTGCCCGCCACTGGGCGTTTTTGCCGCATGGTGCATCGCGGTAAACACCTAGTTTTCCAGTCGAGATAGCGTGGTTCATGGGACTGTCGCAGCCTCGATACAAAAGATTCGCGCGAAGCATTTAGTCAGCCGCCAACCGGAGGCTTCCTGATTCTCAAGGGAGCTTCGGGGGTTACGAGGAGCGCGCATATGGCGGATACCCTCTGTTTCGAAAATGCCCTGGGCAATTTTACGCCGTTATCCACAGGCAGGGCGGTCCGCGCGGCCGCGGACAACCGTCCCAGCCGCAGCCACCGCACCATCTTCATCTCCGATACCCATCTTGGCACCCGCGGCTGCAAGGCCGAAGCGCTGGCCGACTTCCTCGCCCACAATGAGTGCCAGACGCTCTTCCTGGTGGGCGACATTGTTGACGGCTGGCAACTGAAACGCCGCTGGTTCTGGACCGAAGCGCAAAACCACGTCGTCGGTGAAATCCTTCGCAAGGTCGATGCCGGCACGCGGGTGATTTTCGTCCCCGGCAATCATGACGAATTCGCCCGCGACTATGCGGGACGGCTGTTCGGCGGCATCGAAGTGATCAACGAGACGGTGCATGAAACCGCCGACGGCAAGAAGCTGCTGGTGCTGCACGGCGACCGTTTCGACGGCGTCATCGCCTGCGCCAAATGGCTGGCGCATGTCGGCGACTGGGCCTATGGCGTGGCGCTCAGCTGGAACGAGATGCTGTTCCGGGCGCGCAAAGCGCTGGGCCTGCCTTACTGGTCGCTGTCGGCCTGGTTGAAACACAAGGTCAAGAACGCGGTCGAATATATCTCGCGTTACGAGGAAACCGTGGCCGCGGAGGCCCGTAAGCGCGGCGTTGACGGCGTGGTCTGCGGCCATATCCACCATGCCGAAATCCGCATGATCGGCGATGTCCTCTATCTCAATGACGGAGACTGGGTTGAAAGCTGCAGCGCCCTTGTCGAAGATGCCCGCGGCAATCTGGAGATTCTGCGCTGGGCACTCCCTCCTCAAAGACGCGCCGTCCCGGCCGCCGCCAAGCCGGCGCTTATTCCCGCGTAGAACAAGGCGGCTGGAACCGGGGTTTGTCCCCGGAGTGGCCGCACATTTGAAGATCCTCATCGTCACCGATGCCTGGAGGCCCCAGGTCAATGGCGTGGTGCGCACCCTGGAGGTGCTGGGCGACGACCTCGTTCAATTGGGCCACAGCGTGCGCTATGCCACGCCCGAGGGACGCCTCACCGTGCCGATGCCGACTTATCCGGAGATACGGCTGGCGCTTTTTCCGCGTGCCGCCCTGGAACAGGAAATCCGCGAATTCGCGCCCGACGCCGTGCATATCGCCACCGAAGGCACGCTGGGGCTTTCGGCCCGCTCCATCTGCCTCAAATACGGCATCCAATTTTCCACCTCCTTCCACACCCGCTTTCCCGAATATGTGAAGGCGCGCTTTCCTTGGATGCCTCTGGAACTGGTCTATCGCTGGCTGCGCTGGTTTCACGGTCCGGCCACGGCGATGATGGTGGCGACCGAAAGCCTCAAACGGGAATTGGCGGCGCATGGTTTCCATCATTTGCGCATCTGGTCGCGGGGCGTGGATGTCGAGCATTTCCGCCCGGTTCCCGGCGCTTCCCTGCCGTACGAAAAACCGATCTGGATTTATGTCGGCCGGGTGGCGGTGGAGAAGAATATCGAAGCGTTCCTGGCGCTCGACATGCCGGGCACCAAGCTGGTGGTGGGCGACGGGCCGGCAAAAACCGCCCTGGCGGCGAAATACCCAAAAGTGCAATTTGCCGGGGCGCTCACCGGCGAGCCCTTGGTCCGGGCTTATGCGGCAAGCACCGTGTTTGTCTTTCCCAGCCGCACCGACACGTTCGGTCTGGTGCTCCTGGAGGCCCTGGCCTGCGGCCTTCCAGTGGCGGCCTATCCCGTACAAGGACCGCTCGACGTTGTGGGAGAAGCTCCCGTAGGCGCCCTGGATGAGGACCTCAAAAAGGCGTGTCTGAGGGCGCTTGAGATTGCCCGCAACCCGGCAAGCCCTACCCCGCGGGAATTCGCCCTGGGCCATTCCTGGCGGGCCTGCACGCTGCAATTCCTCCGGAACATCATCGTAGAGCCCGATTTGGATTGACCCCCTCTGCCTTCGCACGGCCGAGGCCGTGCTACGGCATCTCCCCCTTCCTGGTGCTTCGCACCGAAGGGGGAGGCAGGCCTGTGCACTGACCCGCGTCTACGCTAGAACCTTGGAAAACAAGAGGTTCCCGGCCTGATGGCGTCCCCATCCCGTCCCTTCCTGAACAGCCGGGAACTGCTGTTTCTTGCTTTGACGGTCCTGTTCTGGGCCGGTTTTGTGGTGGTCCTGGGCAAGGACACCAGCTGGGACTTCCGCAATTACCATTGGTATGCGCCCTATGCCTTGCTGAATCACCGGCTGGGTTTCGACGTCGCGGTGGCGCATCAGGCCAGCTGGTACAATCCCACTCTCGATCTTCCCTTCTACTGGCTGGCAACCAAGACTCATTCCTGGCTGGCACTGGCGGTCTTGGGTGCGGTTCAAGGCGGCAATGTCGTGCCGCTTTACCTGATCGCCCGCGAAGGAGTCCGGCTTCCGGACCATCGGCTGGCGGCGGGGGCGCTGACGCTGCTCTCGCTTTTCGGCGCGCTCACCCTCACCGAATTCGGCACCACCTATTACGACAATGTGATGAGCGTGCTGGTGTTCAGCGCGCTGGCCTTGCTGGTGATCCGGCGCGACAGGTTGCGCGAAGGCCCGCCGAGAGAGGCAGGCCTCATCGCGGGTCTGGCCGGCTTCATCGCCGGCGCGGCGATGGGCCTCAAGCTGCCTGAAATGCCTTTCTGTGCGGGCTTTGCCGCCGCGCTGCTGGTGTTGGGCGGCAGCGGACGGCAACAGATGGCGCGCCTTATCGGCGGGGGCATCGGCGGCATCCTGGGCTTTTCCCTCTTCAGCGCCTGGTGGATGCTGAAAATATGGCTTCTCACCGGCAATCCGATTTTTCCCTATTTCAACGGATACTGGCACTCACCGCTGGCGCTGGCGGCGCCTTATCAGGATCTGCGTTTTGTGCCGACCCATTTCTGGCGCGCGCTGTTTTTTCCGGTGCTTTTCTCGGTCGATTGGCATGTCGCCGATGACCTGGGCTTCCAGGACTTTCGCGTCTGCATCGCCTATTTCGCCGTCATCGGCGCCGGCCTGTTATGGGCCGCAAGACGGCAAAGCCGGGATCCGCTGATCGATAAAAGCGTCGTACTGCCGCTTTTTGCCTTCAGCGGCGCCAGCTATGCGGTTTGGTTGAAGATGTTCGCCATCTATCGCTACATCGTCGCGCTGGAGATGCTGGCACCTCTCCTGATCGCGGCGGCGGTGGGCCTTCTTCCCGCGACGCGGCGGACGCGTTACCTGATCCTGGGCGGTATCGCCTTTGCCGTCCTGGTCACGGCGCGCAGCGATTTCCTGGAGCGCGCGCCGCTCGGCGACCCTTATGTCCAGGCGGCGATCCCGCCCATTCCCCGCCCCGGCCGGACCATGGTGGTGATGACCGGCGACGCCCCGATGGGCTTCATCGCCACCACGTTGCCGCCCCAGATTCCCGTGCTGCGCGTCGATGGCTGGATGGTCCAGCCGCGTGACGGCACCATGATAACCCGTGAGATGAAGGCGCGGGTGAACCGGCACCTCAAGGATGGCGGCGATCTCTATCTCATCGCCGACATCACCGAGACGGCGCGGGCGCGCGACGCGCTTGCCGATTACGGGCTTGCCATCCGCTGGACGGAATGCCAGCAATTCGACACAAACCTGGTCGGCACCTATCAATGGTGTCCGCTGGCGAGGAAATAGGCCCAAGAAGTAGGCAAGAGATGATTCCGCGCATTGCCGTGCTGGTGCCCTGTTACAATGAGGAGGCGGCCATCGCCAAGGTGGTGGGCGATTTCCGCGCCGCGCTGCCCGGCGCCATGATCTATGTCTATGACAACAATTCCAGGGACCTGACCGCTGAGCGGGCACGGGAAGCCGGAGCGGTCGTGCGGCTGGAACAGCGCCAGGGCAAAGGCAATGTGGTGCGCCGCATGTTCGCCGATGTCGAGGCCGATATCTATCTGCTGGTGGATGGTGACGATACCTATGATGCCTCCGCAGCGCCCGAGATGGTGCGCCGGGTGATCGGCAAGGGTGTCGATCTCCTGACCGCCTGCCGGGTGCATAGCCAGGCCGGCGCCTTCCGGCCCGGTCATCTGATCGGCAACCGCATGCTGACGGGCCTGACCGCCACCCTCTTCAATGTGCATCTGACCGACATGCTGTCCGGGTACCGCGCCTTTTCCCGGCGCTTTGTCAAAAGCTTCCCCTTCACCGCCGAAGGCTTCGGCATCGAGACCGAACTCACCATTCATGCCGTGCGCCTGATGATGCCGATGGCGGAACTGGATACCGGCTACAAGGAACGGCCGGCGGGCTCGGTTTCCAAGCTCAACACCTGGCTGGACGGCATCCGCATCCTCTCTACAATCCTTTACCTGGTGCGGGAGGAGAGGCCGTTGGTCTTTTTCACCGGCTTTTTCGTCCTTTTTGCAGGCGCCTCGCTTTTCACCGGCACACCGGTGGTGACGGAATTCTTGCGCACCGGCCTGGTGCCGCGCCTGCCCACCGCGGTGCTGGCGACCGGATTGATGCTGCTCGCCTTTCTCTCGCTGACGGCGGGATTGATCCTGGACACGGTGACGCGCGGCCGCTGGGAGCAGAAGCGCATGGCTTATCTCTCGATTCCCGGCCCCCAGGATTTGACGCCCCCATGAAGGACCAGGCGTGACGGTCGCGTCCTATCTGCTGCGGCATCCGTTTGTGCGTTTCGCCGCCGTGGGCGGGGCCGGCTATTTCGTCAATCTCGCGGCGCTATGGCTGGCGACCCGCTATCTGGGGCTGAACAGTTACGAAGGCGGTGTCTTCTCCATCTTCACCGCCATGGTTTTCACCTGGCTCGGCAATCGTTATTTCACGTTCGCGGCGCGGCGCGCGCGCGGCAGCATTCCAGCCGTGGCGCGGGAATTTTTCACCTTCGTGGGCGCCAATCTGGTGGGAGCGGTGATCAACTATCTGGTTTATGCCGGCCTGCTGCGTTTTGCCCAGGCACCCTTAAACGACAAATATGCCGCCCAGGCTTTGGGCGTGCTGGCCGGACTGATCTTCAACTTCGTTCTCTCCCGCACTCTTGTCTTCAAGGCATAGCCCGCCAAAAGAAAACGGGCGCCCGGAAGACCGGACGCCCGCTTCATACCAAGCAAGCAGTCTTATTTCTTCTTCGCGGCGGCAGCGGGTGCGGCGCTGGCCGTGGGATGGGCGGCATAAAGCGCATAGAGATGCGCGATCATGGGGCCGTTGCCATCGCCCTTGTCGGCATTCAGGGTCTTGACCGCGTCCGCTGCCTGGCCGGCCACAATCTGCGCGTAACCCAGGGCGATAACGCCGCTGTCCTTGTCCTTGAGGTTCTTGCCGACCGCTTCCTTGGCGGTGGCAACGCCGTCCTTGGCGGCACCGCTGGTGGTCTGCTGCAGCGACACTTTCACCAGGGCGTCGCCGGTGGGGTCCTTCTGGGCGGCAGCGAGAGCGGCCGCCATGCCCGATTTGGCTTGGTCTGCCTGCTGCTTGGCGCGGGCCTGCAGGCTCTTGGACCGGTCGTCATTCAGCACGCCGGCGGCAAAGCCCTTGTCCAGGACCGCGACGGCTTCGGCCGGGAAGCCAAGCTGCAGGTCCAACTCGGCCATTTTGACATAGTCGTCCTTGCCCGCCAGCGTGCCGGTAAGGAATTGCAGGCGGGTGATCTGCAGCGACTGCGGATCGCTGATGTTCTTGGCCTGCTGCGCCAGCTTGATCAGGTTGGTCCAGTATTCGCTCTTGCCGGTCCTGCCCACCAACTCTTCCAGCGCCTCGCGCTGGCTGGCGGTGTCATTGGTGTCGAAGGCGCATTTCATCTGGGTCTGGAGCGCGGTCTCATTCGCCATCGATCCCAGATCCCTGACGTATTTGACGCAGCCGGCCTTGTTGCCCGAGAGGTAATAAGCCTGGGTCACATAGGTGGCGGTCTGCGCATCAAGCGCACCCGCTTTTTTGAGCGCCTCGCCATCGGCGATCACTCCGGAATAATTCTTACCGTTGAAATCCTGCGCCAGCTTGTTCTTGCCCGCTTGCGCGCCGCCCAGGCTGATATCGCCTGACGCCGAACCGACATAGGCCTTCATCTTGGCGATAAGATCGTTTTCCTCGGCTGTCTTGTTGGGCACCGCGGCGGCCTTGTCGATCAGGTCCATCGCGCCCTTATAGTCCTTGGCGGCCGCGGCTTTCTGCGCCGCGATCAGCGGATTGCCGACTTCCGCGCGAACCGCCGCATAAGCCGGCGCTGTCATCATCATGGCAGTGCCAAGCAGGAATGCCGCCGCCACGGCGTGGAGTTTATTTGCAGTCATGACAGGAACCTCACCTCTTGTAACGCGGGAACCCGGGCGCGTGCGCCCGGGTCCTGCTTAAAAACGCCCTTCACTTGGGCCAAATTATACCGGTCACTGGTTGTACTGATCAATACCTGTAAAACCGATATGGGTAACGCCGAGATGCTGGGCATCTGCGAGCACCATGGCGACAGCATCATACTTGGCCAACCGGTTGGGATCGATCTGGATTTCCGGCGGTTCCGGCTTGGTATTGGCCGCTTCCAGCAGCTTGGTGTCCAACGTGGCGCGATCCACTTTTTCCCCGTTCCAGCTGACGGAACCGTCAAAATCCACCCCCAAGGCTACCACTTCCGGCGTCGTGGCCGGTGGCGGCGTGTTGGGACGCGGCATGTCCAGCTTCACCGCATGAGTCTGGATGGGAAGCGTGAGGATCAGCAGGGTCAGGAGAACAAGCATCACGTCGATAAGCGGGGTGGTGTTGATGTCCACCAGCACTTCGCCGTCTGCCTGGGAGGTTGACATTGCCATGAGACGTTACCTTTGCTGTTTTACGCGATCTAAGACGGCGGAATTTCGTTCGGCGGCGGCTGGGTGAGGAAGCCCACCTTCAGGATACCCACCTGCTGGCAGACCGCGATCACCTTGCCGATCGCTTCGAAACGGACATTCACATCGCCACGGATATGCACTTCCGGGAAGAGCTTGCCTTCGGCATTGGCCTTAATTTCCTCCTGGATCAGGCGGTATTTAAGGTTTGGAATGTCGATCGGCGTTGTCGTCTCATTGTTCCAGAAGATGTTCTCATCCGTGTCCACCGCGATCACGATATTCTCCGGCTTGGTCACCGTGGGAATATTGCGATAGGGCGGCAAGGTCAGCGGCACCAGCTTCGCCACCACCGGAATGGTGACCAGGAAGATGATCAGCATCACCAGCATCACGTCGACCAAAGGGGTCGTGTTGATGGTGGTGTTGAGGGCCTCTTCCTCAGCCTGGGCCGCATTCATGACGTTGACTGCCATGCTACTAACTCCGCTGAGCTACAGTCCGATTACTTCTTGGAGACGAGATAGGTCTGCAGGTCGCCGGCAAAGCTCTTGAGCTTTTCCGAGATGACCTTGTTGCGGCGAACCAGGTAGTTGTAGAGCAGCACTGCCGGCACCGCGACGGCCAGACCCAGAGCGGTCATCACCAGCGCCTCACCAACCGGGCCCGCGACCTTGTCGATCGACGCCTGACCGGCGACACCGATGGCGATCAGGGCCTGCAGAATGCCCCACACCGTGCCGAACAGACCGACGAACGGGGAGACCGAGCCGACCGAACCCAGGAACGCGACACCTCCCTGCAGGGAGGCATTGGCATCCTCGAGCTGGTGGGAAATCTGCATGCCGATCCAGTCGCTGACATTCACCAGGCTGGTGGTGTTGGTCGAAGCTTTGAGTCCGCTTTCCGCAATGGCGCGGAACAGCGAGTTCTTGGGCATGGCATCAATGCCTTCATTGATGGTGTTGGCGGCCCAGAACTTCTTCTCAACCAGCTTGGAGTGGTTGAGAACGCGCTGCTGTTCGATGAATTTGGTGATGAAGATGTACCAGGTACCGGCCGACATGATGGCCAGAACCACGATAATGAACTTCGACACCAGGGTGCCGGTCTCCCAGATGTGGGTAAGACCGTAAGGCGTGGCCTCATTGCCTTGGGCGATCTTGGCCGCAGCGTTGGGGGTGGCGGCAGCGGAGGCATTGGCATCGGGCGACGCCGGTGCCGCCGCAGCCGGCTGATCGGCCGGTGCGTTTTGGGCAATGGCGGGACCGAAGCCAAGGCCCGTAACAAGGACGATGGCGGCTGCGATCGTCGCAAGATGCTTGGAAACCATTTTTTTACACTCCGTTTAAAAGTTGTAAGCGAGACAGATTTGGTTGCGTTGGTTGCTTCTCGTCACTGGGCGCTCTTCAGATCCCAGACAATGTCGAGCTCGGTGGTGGCCTCAACCGCCTTGCCCGCCTGTGTCGGCGGCTGCCAGCGATAATTGTCCTTCACCCAGGTAAGGGCCGCGTCATCGAGCCTCTGCGAGCCGCTCGACTTCGAGATGGATATGTCTTTCACCTTCCCGTCCAAGCCGATGGTCACTTTGAGGCGGGTGGTACCCTGCTCGCCCATGCGCTGTGACAGCGCCGGATAAGGCGGCTTGGTATGGGTGCGGTCGATCGACTTGAGCTCGGTCGGCGGCGGCGGCGG
>CAZEFQ010000140.1:0-10150 GCA_964511505.1 uncultured Rhizobium sp. | reverse complement strand
TCGCCTGTTCGGCGGTGACGCCGCCGGCGCGCTGCTTGTTGAGGGCGAAGTCAATCATCATGATGGCGTTCTTCTTGACGATGCCGATCAGCATGATCATGCCGACAAAGGCATAAAGCGTCAGCGACATGTTGCAAAGCTTGAGAGTCAGCAACGCGCCCATCGCGGCTGAAGGAAGGCCGGACAGGATGGTGAAGGGATGGATGAAGCTCTCATAGAGGATGCCCAGGATGATGTAGACCACCAGCATGGCGACGAAGAGGAGCAGGCCCATATTCTGGGTGGATTGCTGGAAGGCCTGCGCGGTCCCCTGGAAACTGCCGGTGATGTCGGCCGGCAGATTGGCTTCGGCCGCGGCCTCGCGGATCCCGGTCACCGCGTCGGATAGCGCATAGCCGGGCGCCATGTCGAAGGAGACGGTGATCGCGGGCACCTGGCCGGAATGGTTGATGCTGACCGGCATGGTGCCGTTGACGATTTTGGTCACTGCGGTCAAGGGCACCAGCGTGCCCGCGGCGATACCTGTGCCGGCGCCGCCGGCCGTGACGTAGATCTGCGCCAGCGAAGTCACGGTGCGCTGATATTTGGGCAGCAGCTCCAGGATCACCTGATACTGGTTTGCCGGCGTGTTGATCTGGGAAATCTGGTTGGAGGAGAAGGCCGCGCCCAACGCATTCTCGATCTGCAGCACCGATACACCCATGGCGGCGGCGCGGTCGCGCTCGATCTCCACATGCACCGATGGCATCACCGAATCATAGTCGCTGTTGATGCCGACAAAGGCGGGGTTCTTCTGCATCACCGCCATCAGCCTGTTTGAGGCATCGGCCAGCTCGCCCAGGTCCAGGCCTTGCAGGGTGTATTGATAATTGGAACGGCCGCCGCGGCCTCCGACCCTCACCGGAGGGGGATTGGACAGGAACACATTGGCGCCGGTGATCCGGTTCAGCTTGCGCCGCATTTCCGCGATCACCTGGTCGGCGGAGAGATGACATGGGAAAAGGTGAGCGCCGGGACAGCTTTCGCGTTCGTTCAGCGGCTTCAGCACGATCAGGTTCAGGCCGGCGAAATTTGTTCCGGCCGCACCATTGCCGCCGCCCATCTGGGCCTGGACACTTTGGACATTGGGATCGGCCTCGACGATGTGCCGCGCCTGGGTGACGATCCTCTCCATCTGGTCGAAAGAAGTGCCGTTGGCGGCCTGAATCTGGCCGTTGATGCGGCCGACATCGTCGCTGGGCAGGAAATCCTGCGGCATGGTCCAAAACAGCAGCGCCGAAGCCGCGACGCTGCCAAAGAACAGGCCGATGATCACCAGGCGGTGGCTGAGGCCCCAGCGCAGGGTCCGGTCATAGGTGGACAGCATCCAATTGAAACCCGCCTCACTGGCCCGGTAGAAGGCGTTGTGCTTCTGCCCGTGTTCATCCTTGAGGATGCGGGCGCATAGCATAGGCGTCAGGGTGACGGAGATGATGCCGGAGCAGGCGATGGCGATGATGATGGTGACGGCGAATTCGTGAAGCAGCCGTCCCACCACGCCGCCCATGAAGACAATGGGAATGAAGACCGCCGCCAGGCTGGTGGTCATGGAAAGGATGGTGAAGGCGATCTCGCCCGAGCCCTTGATCGCGGCGTCATAGGGCTTCATGCCCTGCTCGATATGCCGGACGATATTCTCCAGCATCACGATGGCGTCATCCACCACAAAGCCCACCGACAGGGTCAGCGCCATCAGCGAGAGATTGTCCAGGTTGAAGCCCATCAGCGACATGCCCGCGAAGGTGCCGATGACGGCGATGGGCAACGCCAGCGACGGGATGACAGTGGCCGAAACACGGCGAAGGAAGGCGAAGATCACCAGCACCACAAGGGCGGCGGCGATCAGCAGCGTGACCTGCACATCGTCGATCGCCGCCTTGATGTTCTCGCTGCGGTCATAGGCGATTTCCAGATGCACGCTGGGCGGCAGGCTGGCTTCAAACTGGGGGAGCACGGCGCGGATGCGCCTTATGGTCTCCACCGTGTTGGATCCAGGCTGGCGCTGGATGGAAATGACGATGGCGGGTTTGCCCTTGAACCAGCTGTGGTTGTTGGGAACCTGCAGCCCGTCGACCACCGTTGCGACATCGCCGATGCGCACCGGCGCGCCGTTGCGATAGGTGAAAATCTGCCGCGCGAATTCCTGGGCGTTGTTGAGCTGGCCTTCGGTATGGATGATTTGGGACTGGACGTCGCCGTTAAGCGCCCCGGTCGCCTGGTTGACATTGGCTTGCGTGACCGCCGTCTGCAGCACGTCGAATCCGATATTGCGCGCCGCCAGCGCCGAGGGGTCGACCTGGATGCGCACCGCATATTTGGCCGCGCCGCCGACATCGATGCTGGCCACGCCCTCGATGGTGGAAAGCTGGCGGGCAAGCAGGGTCTCGGCATATTCGTCGAGCTGGGATGGCTTCAACGTGTCCGACGACATCGCGATGAAGATGATGGGGATGTCGGCGGGGTTGACTTTGCGGAAGGTGGGCGGCACCGGCAGATTGCGGGGCAGCTGACGCAGTGCACCGCTGATCGCTGCCTGCACATCCTGGGCCGCGGCGTCGATATTGCGGTCCAGGTTGAACTGGATGGAGATGTTGGTGTTGCCCTGCCGCGATGACGAGGTCATCGAGTCGATGCCGTTGATGGTCGAAAAGGCGTTTTCCAGCGGCGCTGCGATGGCCGACGCCACGGTTTCCGGGTCGGCGCCCGGCAGGTTGGCGCCGACATTGATGGTCGGGAAATCGAAATTGGGCAGGTCCGAGACCGGCAGGGTGAGATAACCGAACACGCCGAAAATGATGAAAGCCGCCATGACCAGGGTGGTCATCACCGGCCGCTCGATGAAGATTTTGGAGGGATTCAAGGTCTACCCCTCGTTTTGCGGCCTGCCGCCGCCATTACCGCCATTGCCGCCGCGCCGGCCGCGACCGCCCTTGGCGAAATTGTTGCCGCCCCCCTGGCCGTTGCCGAAAGCGCCGCCATTGCCCTGTTCCGAGCCCTGACCTTGGCCTTGGCCGGGAATGGAGACCTTGCCACCCGGAATGACACGCAGCTGGCCGTCCACGATCACCTGGTCGCCGTCATGCACATTGCCCACGACTGCGGCATCAACGCCGTCGTCAAAGGCGATCTTCACCGGCTGCATTTGGGCGATACTTTCCTCAGGCTCGACCACATAAACATAGGGGCCATTGGGGCCCTGGTTGACCGCCTCGCGCGGTACCACAATGGCGTTGGGAATGCTGGCAAGATCCACCACCACATCCACCAGCTGGCCAGGGACCAGCGCCAGGTCGGTGTTGGGAAAACTGGCGCGCAATTCGATGGTGCCGCTGGTGGCCACCACGGCATTGCTGATGAAGTTGACCGGTGCGGACAGGTCCTGGTCGCCGCCCGCATCATGCAACTTGACCACGGCATTGAGCCCCTCCTTGGTCTTGGCGCGCGCCTGGATGCGCGGCAGATCGGCCTGCGGCAGCGCGAAAGACACTTTGATGGGCTGGACTTCGGTGATGCTGACCAGTGGCGCGGTGATGCCGTTTACCGAAACCAGATTGCCCGGCTGCAGCAGGATCGGCCCTGTCTTGCCGTTGATGGGGGAGTGGATCTGAGTGAATTGGAGATTGAGGCGGGCTGCTTCGGCGTTGGCCTTGGCCTGCAGATAGGCGGCCTGGTTGTTGTCGTCCACCTGCGGCGCGATGGCGTTCTGCTTGAGGAGCGCGGCTGACCGGTCGGCATTGCTCTTGGTGCTGGCAAGGGTCGCGAGCGCCGCATCATAGGCGGCCTGGAAAGGGGCGGGATCGATCTGGAAAAGCAGATCGCCCTGTTTCACCATCTGGCCTTCCTTGAAATAGGCCTTGGTGAGTTGGCCCTGGACGCGGGCCGTCACCGAAACGGTGGAATTGGCGACCACCGTGCCGATGGTACGCTCGATCACTGCCATGGTTCGCTGCTGGGCGACGGCAACCTTGACGGGAGGAGCGCCCTGGAAGCGCCGATTGCCTCCCGCGCTCTCACCGCTCTGGTGGGATGTGTAGTACCAGAAGCCGCCCACCGCCACGAGCAGGACCATGCCGGGAATCAGAAACCGGCGTAGCGCATGGCCCGCGCCACGATCCTCGTCATCCGGTTGGAGATCTTGTCCCGCCTGTGTGGGGGGGATTTGCACGTTCATGAACTATTCCTGCCTTAACTCTCTATCTGCGATCGTCCTGTGACCGGTGCGCACGCATGATGCGACCGAATGATGCGACCTGGGCATTGACAGTGCCTACACTATCAGCCGGACATCGCAAAATTGCGCGAAAGCATCCTGGTTTTGTCGCCTTATGGCGCGGAAGACAATGCCGCCTTGCGTCGAAAAACCCAATTGTTCCGCGGCGTTACCAACACACTCGAGCCCAATTGCGCCTTCTATACGAAAAAAGTTTCTCACAAGTGTCCCAGATTCCGGGCAGATCGGTGTCATGTAGCCGCCGGCCGGGCTCATTAATGTTCTGAAAGAAAAGAAATATCCGGCACGGGAAGGTTCCATTCCGGAACCTGATCGCCCCTCGTTCCGCCGGTTATTCCGCGGGGGCCGCGGCCGCGCCTTTGTGCCGTGGGCTGAACAGCCGGGCTCCGCTGAACCGGTCCAGATAGGTGTAGATAACCGGCGTGATGTAGAGCGTCAGCAATTGCGAGAAGATCAGGCCGCCCACCACCGCCAGGCCGATGGGCTGACGGGCTTCGGCGCCCACCCCCGAGCCGAAGGCGATGGGCAAGCTCCCCATCAGTGCCGCCATGGTGGTCATCATGATGGGGCGGAAGCGCACCCGCGCCGCTTCCAGGATGGCCTGTTCGGCGCTGATGCCCTCGCTGCGCTGCCTGTGGAGCGCGAAGTCGATCATCATGATCGCGTTCTTTTTGACGATGCCCACCAGCATGATCATGCCGACAAAGGCATAGATGGTGAGGGGCAGGCCGACCAGGTAAAGCGTCAGGAGCGCCCCCACCGCCGCCGCGGGCAGGCCGGAAAGGATGGTCAAGGGGTGGACGAAGCTCTCATAGAGGATCCCCAGCACGATATAGACCGTGAGCGTCGCGATCAGCAGCAATTCCGGCAGGTCGGACATGGATTGCTGGAAGGCGCTGGCGATACCCTGGAATGAGCCCTGCACGGTTTGCGGCATGGCGATGGCGTCGCTGGCCTCCTGGATACCCTTCACCGCGTCGCCCAGCGTGTAGCCCGGTGCCAGGTCGAAGGAGACGGTGACCGAAGGCAGTTGGCCGGAATGGTTGACGCTGAGCGGAACGGTCTTCAACTCGGTGGAAGTCACCGCGCTCAGCGGCACCAGCTGGCCGTTATTGGCGGTGATGTAGAGCGAGCGCAGCGCATCGGCATTGTTCTGGTAGGCCGGCAGCAATTCCAGCATCACCGGATATTGGTCGGAGGAAGCAAAAATCTGCGAGACCTGCTGACCGCCAAAGGCATAGCCCATGGCGTTTTCGATCTGCTGCACCGTCACGCCCAGGGCTCCGGCGCGGTCGCGGTCGATATGGACATTGGCGGAAGGGGTGACCTTGTCGAAATCGCTGGTGACGCCGACGAATTCATCCCGCGATTTCAATTGTTCTTCCAGCAGGGTGGACATTTCCTGCAACTGCGCCAGGTCCAGGCCCTGCAGCGTGTACTGATAGGTCGAGCGCGACGAACGTCCGCCGATATTGAAGGTCGCGGGATAAGTGACAAAGACATTCAGGCCGGTGAGGTTGTTGAGTTTCCGGCGCAGCTCGACCGCCACCTCGGCGGCGGGCGTTCCGCGCTCCGGTCCCCGTTCCTTGAGCATCACATTGATGCTGGCGCTGCTGGCGCCGGCGCCGGGCGACGACACATCCAGCATGCCGCCCGCCACATTGGGATCGGCATGGACGATGCGGCTGACCATCTGGCCGTATTGCACCATGCGTTCGAAGGAGGTTCCGTTCTGGGCCTGAATCTGGACGCCCAACTGGGCCTGGTCGTCCGGAGGCATGAAGTCCTGCGGCATCGCCCGGAACAGGATCACGCTGGCGGCGACCGAAGCGAAGAACACCAGCATGATGAAGGGCCGGTGGTTCATCGCCCATCCGACGCTCTTATTATAGCCGTCATGCAGCCGGTTGAAGCCGGTTTCGCTCCAGCGGTAGAAGGCGTTGTGCTTTTCGTGGGTCTCGTCGCGCAGCATGCGGGCGCAAAGCATGGGCGTGAAGGTGATGGAAATCAGGCCCGAGAACAGGATCGCCATGATGATGGTGATGGAGAATTCATAGAGGATGCGGCCTACCAGCCCGGTCATGAACACGATCGGGATGAACACCGCCACCAGCGACACGGTCATGGACAGGATGGTGAAGGCGACTTCGCCCGAGCCCTTCAGCGCGGCCTCAAAGGGCTTCTCCCCCATTTCGATGTGCCGGACGATGTTCTCCAGCATCACGATGGCGTCGTCCACCACAAAGCCGACCGAAAGCGTCAGCGCCATCAGCGAAAGATTGTCCAGGGAAAACCCCAATAGCGACATGCCGGCGAAGGTGCCGATGATGGAAAGCGGCAACGCCACGGCCGGAATGACGGTGGCGGAGACTTTGCGCAGGAAGACGAAGATCACCATCACCACAAGCGCGGCGGCGATCAGAAGGGTCTCCTCGACATTGGTGACCGAGATCTTGATGCTTTCGCTGCGGTCATGGCGCACTTCCATGTCGATGTCCGCGGGCAGGGCGGCGCGGAATTGCGGCATCAGCGCGCGAATCTTTTTCACCACCTCGATGGTGTTGGCGCCGGGCTGGCGCCGCACCCAGACCGAGACGGCGCGCTGGGTGCGGTACCATTCGGCGGTGCGCATATCGGCGCTGGCGTCAATCACATTGGCGACATCGCCCAGCCGGACCGGCGCGCCGTTGCGATAGGCGATCACCTGCTTGCGGAATTCTTCGGCGCTGCCGAGCTGGCCGTCGGTGCGGATCACCTTGGCGTCCACCCCATTGAGCGCGCCGGTGGCCTGGTTGACGTTCGAGGCGTTGATCGCCGCGGCCAGCGTGTCGATGCCGATGTCCCGCGCCGCCATGGCGTTGGGATCGGCCTGCACCCTGACCGCGTATTTGGCGACGCCGACCACCGGCACGTCCGCCACGCCGTTCAGCACGGAAATTTCGCGCGAAAACAGGTTGGCGTAGCGCTCGATGGTGGTGACCGGCAGGGTGTGGGAGGTGAGCACCAGGAAGAAGATCGGCTGATCGATCGGATTGACCTTGCGGAAGGTGGGCGGATTGATCATCGACTTCGGCATCTGGCGCGAGGCGGCCGAGAGCGCGGCCTGCACGTCGGTCGAGGCCGCGTCGATGTTGCGGTCCAGGTCGAACTGCATGGTGATCGAGGTCCGGCCCAGCGTGTTGGTGGACGACATCTGGGCGATGCCGGGCACGGTGGCGAAGGCGGCTTCCAGCGGTGCCGCCACCGCCGAGGCCATGGTTTCGGGATCGGCGCCCGCCAGATTGGCGTTCACCTGGATGGTGGGGAAGTCCACATTGGGCAGTTCGCTGTTGGGCAGCTTGAAATAGCCGGCCACACCGAAGAGCAGCAGCGACGCCATCAAGAGTGTCGTCATCACCGGATATTCGATGAACCGCCTGGAGATATTCATCGCTAGCCTTCTTTTGCGGCGCCGCGCTTGCCTTTGGCCTTGCCCTTGCCGCCGCCCGCCGGACGCTTAAGCGCCCCTTCCACGGCCACTGTCGCGTTGGGGGTGAGGCGCAACTGCCCCTCGGTCACCACCTGCTCGCCCGGTTTAAGATCGCCGGTGACGGCGGTGGCTTTGCCGTCATCGAACAAGATGGTGACCGGCCTGGTGACGGCCTTGTCGTCTTCCACCGCGAAAACGAAATTGCCGTCCGGCCCGATATTGACCGCGTCATGCGGCACCACCAGGGCGCCCGGAATGTCGTTCAACTGCACCGTGACATGCACCAGCTGGCCCGGCACCAGCGTCGCGCCTTCATTCGCGAAGACGGAGCGCATCTCGATGGTGCCGCTGACATTGTTGACCGCGTTGTTGATGAAATCGACCGCTGCGATGAGCGGCGGTCCGTCCGTCTCAATCGGGTGTCCGGCCTGGTCCTGGAAATCCACGCTGGCGGTGAGGCCCTTGGTCTTCTGGCGCGCCTGGATGCGCGGCAGGTCGCTCTGCGGCAGGGCGAAGGAGACCTTGATCGGCTCGATCTGGTCGATGGTCACCAAGGGCGTGGTGGTGAGGTTGGCGATCACCATGTTGCCCTGTTGCACCAGCATCGCGCCGGTCTTGCCATCCACCGGCGAGCGGATCTTGGTGAATTCCAGATTGAGCCGCGCCGCCTCGGCCTGGGCCTGGGCGACCGCATAGGCCGTCTGGGCATCGTCATTCTCCTGGGCGCCGATGGCGTTTTGCTCGAACAAATGCCGCATGCGCTCGGCTTTGGACCTGGTGTTGGCTTCGGTGGCGACGGCGTTGTTGTAGGCGGCCTGAGAGGGGCGGGGATCGATCTCGAACAGGAGATCGCCCTTTTTCACCATCTGGCCTTCCTTGAAATAGGTGTTGGTGATGATGCCGGAAACGCGGCTGGCGATCTGCACCGTGGTGAAAGGCACCACGGTGCCCAGCGTGTGCTCCACCACCGCCATGTCGCGGCGCTCGACCTGGCCGACACGCACCGGCACCGGCAGCTTGCGGGCGCGGGCGGGCGCCTTCTCATGGTTGAAATACCAGTAGCCGCCCAGGAGCAGGACCAGGGCCGCGCCGCCGGTCGCCCACGCGCGTGCTCTTGGCGCCAAAGCGGATTTATCCCGTGACAATCGTGCGTCCATCGCCCTGGCGTCCCCGGTTGTTGCCGGCGCGCTTATCTCCACGCGTCCGTTTTTATCGTCTGCCTACATTATCGGCAGGCCTGGAAGCCGCAACAATGCTTCTCTCCCCCTGCCGCTATAGAGCAAAAGTTTCCCATAAATGTGCCGGGCCGGCCCAGGGGCTGTGCAACTCTATCATTAACCCATTGAAGGGCATGAATTATTTCCGGAAATCGGCGCCTGGAGCAGCTTTCTTGGCTTTGCCACAGGCTCTGTTTAAGAAGCCCCCGCCAACCCACGATTTGATTCCATGGAAATCCGCAATATCGCCATCATCGCCCATGTCGACCATGGCAAAACCACCCTGGTCGATCAGCTGCTGCGCCAGTCCGGCTCGGTCCGGGAAAACCAGCACATGGCCGAGCGCGCGCTGGATTCCAACGACCAGGAGCGCGAGCGCGGCATCACCATCCTGGCCAAGTGCACCTCGGTGGAATGGCAGGGGGTCAGGCTCAATATCGTGGATACGCCCGGCCACGCCGATTTCGGCGGCGAAGTGGAGCGCATTCTCTCCATGGTGGATGGGGTGGTGCTCCTGGTGGACGCCGCCGAAAGCGTGATGCCGCAGACCAAGTTCGTACTCTCCAAGGCGCTCAAATTGGGATTGAAGCCGATCGTGGTGGTGAACAAGATCGACCGCGCCGATGCCCAGCCGCGCGAGACCCTGGAATCCATCTTCGACCTGTTCCTGGCGCTGGAGGCCAATGATTACCAGCTCGATTTCCATCATCTCTTCGCTTCCGGCCGCAACGGCTGGGCGGTGAACGAACTGGAAGACGCGCGCAAGGACCTGTCGCCGCTCTTCCGCCGCATTGTGGAAGACGTGCCGCCGCCCAAGCCGCAAAAGCTGGCGGGCGACGACCATCCCTTCAAGATGCTGGTGACCACGCTGGAGGCGGACAATTACCTCGGCCGCGTGCTGACCGGCCGCATCGAATCCGGCGCCATCACCACCAACCGCCAGATCAAGGTCTTGAGCCGCACCGGCGAAGTGATCGAACGGGCGCGCGTCACCAAGCTGCTGGCCTTCCGCGGCCTGGCGCGGGTGCCGGTCGAGCGCGCGGAAGCCGGCGATATCGTGGCCATTGCCGGGCTGGAGCATGCCACCGTGGCCGACACGCTCTGCGATCCCAATGTCGACCAGCCTATCGCCGCCAATCCCATCGACCCGCCCACCCTGGCCATGACCATCTCGGTCAATGACTCGCCGCTGGC
>CAZEFQ010000139.1:0-4683 GCA_964511505.1 uncultured Rhizobium sp. | reverse complement strand
AAGGAGGCGTCTTCACCGGGGTGTCTCAACATGAACGCCAATGTCCGCACGCTTCGCAGCTCTTCCACCGCCAGCCGCCGTCAGAAAGTCGATTGGCCGGCGCGTTGCGGCGCTCCCGGCATGGCGGCGCCCTGCCGCATTCTCGATATTTCCAAGGACGGTGCGCGCCTCAGCGGCTTGACCAAGCCGTCCCGCGACAACAGTGTGCTTCTGTTTTTTGAAGACGCCTCGGTCAGCGCCACCATCGTCTGGCGCGACCGGGACCGGGTTGGGCTGCGCTTCCATCAGCAGCAGGTCTGGATCCAGGACAATAACGAACAGCGCTTCGATGCCGCCGCCTGGCTGCGCTAAGTTCCGTCCATTTCGCGGGGAAACCGCGACCCTTCCCGCCGCGCCATGCATGCTATAGTCGGCCATGGCGCGCCGTTTCCTGCCCTCAGGCAATCTTTCCACCAGCGACTGGACGCTGATGCCGGATGGCCGGCTGCGCTGTGACGTCTGTCCCCGCGAATGCAAATTGCAGGAGGGCCAGCGCGGCCTCTGTTTTGTGCGCGCCGCCGAGGGGGGCGAGATCGTGCTGACCACCTGGGGCCGCTCCTCGGGCTTTTGCGTCGATCCGATCGAGAAAAAACCGCTCAATCATTTCCTGCCCGGCACGCCGGTGCTCTCCTTCGGCACGGCGGGCTGCAACCTCTCCTGCCAGTTCTGCCAGAACCATGACATCTCCAAGAGCCGCGAGACCGACACCCTGGCCGACCGGGCGCGGCCCGAGACCATCGCCGCCGCCGCCCAAAGGCTCAACTGCCGCTCGGTGGCCTTCACCTACAACGACCCGGTGATCTTCTACGAATATGCGATCGATGTGGCTGAGGCCTGCCATGCGGCGGGGATCAAGGCGGTGGCGGTCACCGCGGGTTACATGAACCCCGGCGCGCGCCAGAAATTCTATCGCCACATGGATGCCGCCAATGTCGACCTCAAGGCCTTCACCGAGGATTTCTACTTCAAGGTCACCAAGGCCCGGCTCGCGCCGGTGCTGGACACGCTCCAATATCTCAAGCAGGAGACCAAAGTCTGGTTCGAGATCACCACCCTGCTGATCCCCGGCGAGAACGACTCCGCCGCCGAGATCAGCCGGTTGTCGCGCTGGATGGTGGACCATCTGGGTCCCGATGTGCCGCTGCATTTCTCCGCCTTCCATCCCGATTACCGCATGTTGGAGAAACCGCGCACGCCGGCCGCGACCCTCAACCAGGCGCGGCGGATCGCGATGGGCGAGGGGCTCAACCATGTCTATGTCGGCAATGTGCATGATCGAGGCCGGCAATCGACCTACTGCCCTCAATGCGGCGAATGCCTGATCGAGCGTGATTGGTATGTACTGGGACGCTGGCATCTCGATGAAAAAGGCCGCTGCCTTTCCTGCGGTACACAACTGGCCGGCGTGTTTGACGGCGCGCCGGGGACCTGGGGTTCCAAACGCCGGCCAGTGCGGCTGGCCGAATTCGATCAGTTCACTGCCGGCTAGTTGAGGACAGCCTTGTTTTTCTCGTCACCGAAACTTTCGGTGGTGAAACGCCAGGCCTCGAAGCCGGGCGACCAGTGATCCGGCGGCAAGCCGGCCTTGCGCTTCAAATGCATCAGGAAGGACCGCGGATCGTCAAGGCTTTCCCATACGCTGGGCAGGAAAAGCGCCTGGTGTCCGCCGTCGCGGATGATCAGGCCGTCGATGTCGGGCTTGAGCGCGGCCAGCAACGCGGCCTCGTTTGAACAGGCGATCCGGCGCGGGGTTGAGAGGATGGAGACGCTGAAATCCAGACCCTCCAACTCCTCCACCGAAAGCGGCGCGAAGCGGCGGTCGGCGAAACCCGATTTCCAGGCATTGGCCGCCACATCGGCAACAAGCGGGCGATGCGGCACCAGAGAGCCGACACAGCCGCGCAACTGCCCGCCGATCTTGAGGGTGACGAAAGTGGCGCGCTGCGCCAGAAGCGCGGGCGGCAGCTGCCCGAGGCGGATTTCGGGCTCCTTGCCGCCATTCATCGCGCTTTGCCGCACGACATCGCGCGCCAGGCCGATCAGCACCTGGCGCTCCCCTGCCTCCAGCCGCGCGGCATGGGCATATTCAAAGGCGAAAGCGCCATATCCCACCACCCGTTCGCGATGGTTGCGGCCGTGGGTGTCGCCGGAATTGCGCACATCGAGCGCGGTGACCCGCAGGTCGCGGCGGCGCGCCTGGTCCAAAAGACCGGCAATGGCGAAATGGCCGCAGGCCCGGTCGGTCCGGCACACCTCATCTTGCAGGCGCTCGATGCCGGCAGCGGTTTCAGCGTCCTTGGTGCGGCAGGTATCATAATCGTGGAAATGGCTCAGATCGGAAGAAACGACGATTGCCGTCTCCGGCCCGCCCCACAGCGTCTCCAGCAGTTCGCAGACTTGGCCGGCGGGCGACTGGCCCACCAGCACGGGAAGAATTTCCACGCCGCCCAGAGCGCGATGAATGAAGGGCAGGTGCACTTCCAGGCTGTGTTCGCGGACAAAAGGTTCGGCGGCGACGCTCACGCCAGGCCGGCGCGCCAGCGCATCGCGCAGGGCGCCATCCACCCTGAGAGGACCCAACGGGGTTTGCCAGGCATCGGCCGGTGAAAGCGCCATGCCGCGCACCGGGGCACGGTGATTGGGGCCGAACAGCACAACCCGCTTGATATCGCCTTTGCGTTTGGCCAGCAGCCGGTAGGCGGTGCCGGCGATATCCCCCGAATAGATGTGCCCCGCATGCGGCGCGATAACGGCTTTGGGCGCGAATGATTGGGGCGCGGCTTTTGCCAGGCTGGCATCCACGCCGCCGGCAAGTTCTCCCGGATCGGCGGGATAAAACAGCCCGGCAACCCCGGCAGCCTGCGCGGATTGGGTCATGGTTATCCCCTCTCACCCGTCATTATGACGGCAACAAACCGGCAAACAAGGCTTATTCTCCGGCGCTGCCTGAAGTTCGAATTCCCGATGCTATTTGACAACCCTATGGCCGGCCGATCGGGCTTTTCCAGGAATTCCTCATGACGAAATCCCTGCTCGCCCTCCGCCATGTCGCTTTCGAGGATCTGGGCGGTTTCGAAGCGCCGCTGCGGGAGGCCGGTTACGCCATCCGTTACTGTGACATGGGCCTCGATGATCCCTGGGAGGGCGGCACGCCCGATCTGTTGGCGGTGCTGGGCGGACCGATCGGCGCTTATGAAGAGGCGATGTATCCTTTTCTTGAACACGAAATCGGTTTGATCGCGGCCCGGCTGAGGCAAGGAAAGCCGGTTCTGGGCATCTGTCTTGGCGCGCAATTGATGGCTCGCGCGCTGGGGGCGCGGGTTTATCCGGGGCCGGCGAAGGAAATCGGCTTCAAGCCGCTGAATTTGACATCAGAAGGGGAGAGGTTGCTGGCGCCGCTTGCCGGCCAGCCGGTGCTGCATTGGCATGGCGACACTTTCGACCTGCCGCAGGGTGCCCTCCTGTTGGCCAAAACCGATGTCTGCGAGCGGCAGGCTTTCGCTTACGGGCGGCATGGCCTCGCCTTTCAGTTTCATCCGGAAGCCCAAGAGAAGGGTTTTGAGCGCTGGCTGATCGGCCATGCCGCCGAGATCGCCGCCACGAAAAGCGTCTCGGTGGCTGCCCTGCGCGCCCAGATGCAGGCGCATGGCGCTCTCGCGCGGGAAAAGGGCCAGGCGGTTCTTGTCCGATGGCTGATGGAACTCGAACGCCAGGGAGATAAAAGTTAAAAATTCCTTTCTGGCGCGGCCATGACAACCGTGCATTAAGGCATGCCCTTCTAATCTGACGTGTGATGCCTTCCTGCGCCCCGGCCTCGCGGGAAGACGAGCGGAAGGATTCGGCATGCGCGCGGTGCAATCGATCTGGACATCCCGGGACGGATGGAATGACGCGAGCAGGAATGAGGAGGCCAATCTGGTGCTGGCCTTCGGCGGCAGCGGCACGGTCGCGGGCCCGCATTGGGAGGATTTGCGCCGCCGCCATCCCAACGCCATCGTGCTCGGCTGTTCCACCGGCGGCGAGATTCACGGCTGCGATGTGCTGGACGAGACCATCTCCGCCACCGCGATCCGCTTCGATCGCACCAGCCTGATCGCCGCCGAAGCCGACATCGTCCAGGACTCGTTCGAGGCGGGCCGGAAGATCGGCGGGGCCTTGGCCCGTCCGGGGCTTAAAGCCGTCTTTGTCCTTTCCGACGGCACCCGTACCAATGGCAGCGACCTGGTGCGCGGATTGCGCGATGCGGTGGGTTCCGACGTGGTACTGGCCGGCGGGCTGGCCGGGGATGGTCCCAATTTCGGCACCACCTATGTGGGGCTTAATGCCGTGCCCATGCCCGGCAAGGTCGCGGCGATCGGCTTTTGCGGCGACAAGCTTCATGTCGGCCATGGCAGTTCCGGCGGCTGGGACGTGTTCGGCCCGGAACGCCGCATCACGCGCGCCAAAGCCAATGTGCTTTACGAACTGGACGGCAAGCCGGCGCTCGATCTTTACAAGCGCTATCTCGGCCCTGAAGAAGCCGCCAGGCTGCCCGGCAGCGCCCTGCTTTTTCCCTTGCGCATCCATCCCGCCGACAAGCCGGAACAGACGGTGGTTCGCACCGTGGTGGGGGTGGATGAGAATGCGCTCACCATGACCTTCGCC
>CAZEFQ010000138.1:0-4205 GCA_964511505.1 uncultured Rhizobium sp. | reverse complement strand
CGGACCAGGCTGGCATGTCAAGGGTGCCGCGGACGTGAATGGCGACGGCAACGCCGACATTGTGTGGCAGAATGATTCCGGCCAGGCCGCGGCCTGGCTGATGAATGGCACCTCGCTGGTGAGCAGCGCGCTGGTCGGCGGCAGTCCCGGCTCGAGCTGGCATATCGACAATGCAGGCGCCTTCCGCAAATCCGCCGGCGACTTCGACGAAGATGGCATGGGCGATATTCTCTGGCAGAACGATTCCGGCCAGGCCGCGATCTGGTTCATGAGCAGCACGACCGAAAAAAGCGGCCCTCTTATCGGCGGCAATCCGGGCCCGAGCTGGCACGTCAAGGGTTCGGGCGATTTCGACAATGACGGCCATGCCGATATTCTCTGGCAGAACGATTCCGGCCAGGCTGCGATCTGGCTGATGAGCGGCTCGACTCCCGCGGTGACCGCGGCGGTGGGTGGCAATCCCGGTCCCGCCTGGCACGTCAAAGGGGCCGGCGATTTCGATGGCGACGGCCATTCCGACATTCTCTGGCAGAACGACTCCGGCCAGGCCGCGATCTGGTTCATGAACGGCACAACCGAACAGAGCGGTCCGCTCGTCGGCAACAATCCCGGCCCCAGCTGGCATATCAAGGCCGCGGGTGACTTCGATGGCGACGGCAACGCCGACATCCTGTGGCAGAATGATTCCGGTCAGGCCGCCATCTGGTTCATGAACGGTTCAACGGTCGCCAGCAGCGCCCTTGTCGGCTCCAATCCCGGACCGTCCTGGCATATCAAGGGCGCAGGCGATTTCGACGGCGACGGCTATGCCGACATTCTCTGGCAGAATGACAGCGGCCAGGCCGCGATCTGGCTGATGAATGGCTCGACGGTCACCATCGGGGTTCTTGTCGGCTCCAGTCCCGGCACCGCCTGGCATGTGATGGGCGCCGGCGATGTCAATGGCGACGGCTATGCCGATATTCTGTGGCAGAACGACAATGGCCAGCCCGCGGCCTGGTTGATGAACGGCACCAACCCCTTCTTCACCACCATCATCGGCGGCAATCCCGGGACAACCTGGCACATGGCCGCCCAAAGCAGTTAGTGCGCGCAGGTGTTGCCCGGGCGCGGCACGCGCAGCGTGTGAGCAGGTCCGGTGGACCTGCGAGAGCGGCGAACGCCCGGAGCAAAGCGACGGGCAGGGGATCCCTGTACTCGAAGGTCAGGGCGAGACTGGCTGGGGCGGAAGGGATCGAACCTTCGAATGCTGGAATCAAAATCCAGTGCCTTACCGCTTGGCGACGCCCCAGCAGAGCCGCACCCTATAGCCCAAGCCCTGCCAGGCCCGCAAACCGGTAAATTACGCGGTCTCTCAAAGGCTTCCGGCCCGGTTGCGGGGGGTGGGAGGCATGGTTATAACGGCGCTCCCGCCGCCGGGCCCGCTTTCACGCGGGTTTTTCCGGCGGCTATCGGAGAGTAGCTCAGCCTGGTAGAGCACCACGTTCGGGACGTGGGGGCCGGAGGTTCGAATCCTCTCTCTCCGACCAAATATATATGCCGAAGCGATGTGGAGGTTCGACCAATCGCCGTCAGGCGATTGGGGCGCTTGGCGGGCGTGCCCGCCGAGCGATCCGAGGCGAAGCCGTGGACGAAAACAGGCAAAAGGCCTGTTTTCGCACTCCTCTCTCTCCGACCATGCCTTTCTCGTTAGCGAGCGCATGCGCGCTTACCAGAAAGAGCGCCTGAGCGAAGCGGGCAGCACTCCGCACGGTGCGGCTGTTGGTCTGTGTCTTTAAATTCCGGGGACACGATACCCAATTGACAGCGCTGGGGCGGCGTCAAAAGTTTTAGCAGGCGGTCTCGAGGAAGGTTTTTCTCCCGCAACCCCCCCAATAATGCGGATCAAGTCCTTCGCACTGTTTGAAAAAACCCATCACGTTTTTGAATCCGGCTTGAGGCCAAGCCGGGGCTGAAACATCCCAGGCCGCATCTTGCATCAGCTATGAAGCCGTTCACCTTGGCATGCTGCCTTGAGAACATGGCGACACGCGTGGAAAGGCGGATTTTTGGCATTTCTGTAAGACGCCGCCTGACAAGAGATGACCGCAGGCCCTTAGAAAAAATCACATCCCGGCGGCGGCGATGCTAAGCTTTCGCCCGGACGGGGAGTGGGACGAGTTCCAGCGCGGCCCCTTGGCGGGACGCCTGGATCAGTTGGAGCAGATAGGAAATGATGCAAAACGCCATTAAGAAAACGCAGATCTACCTGGTTGACGATCATCCCCTGGTGCGGGAATCGCTCGCCAATCTCATCAACCAGCAGCCCGACTTGGCGGTGTGCGGCGAAGCGGACTCCGCTGGCCGCGCCTTGCGGGAGATCGTCGCGCTGGCACCGGATCTCGCCATCATCGACATTTCGCTGAAGGAAAGTTCGGGCCTGGAGCTGATCAAGGCGGTCAAGGCCCAACTGCCGCAATTGGCGGTCGTGGTTCTTTCCATGCATGACGAGCAGCTCTATGCCGAGCGCTGCATCCGGGCCGGTGCCGCCGGCTATGTGATGAAGCGGGAATCGAGCAAGCAGATCGTGGCGGCGGTGCGCGAAGTGATGGCTGACCGCATGGGCGTGAGCAGCCAGATCGCTGCCGTCTTTGCCCGCAAATTCGTGGGCGGACGTCAGGCGCGGGGCGAATCCCCCATCAGCAGCCTGAGCGACCGCGAACTGGAAGTGTTCGGCCTGCTGGGTCGGGGCATGGCCACCCGCCAGGTGGCGGAAAATATGAATGTCAGCATCAAGACGGTGCAGGCCTATTGCGGCCGCATCAAGCAGAAGCTGCACATCTCCACCGCCACCGAGCTATTGCGCGAAGCCATTCACTGGCATGACCAGAACAATGAAGGGGTGGTTTACTAGCCGGCGATGCCTGAAAAACTGGTTGTCCCGGCAAGGACTTAAGACTCTTTCCCCCGATCATTCCGCGCTGGCGCAAAAAGGGTTACGCTTGAGTCAAGCGGACGGAGAGACCGTCGCAAACGATCGCGGTCAAGCGATCGTCTCAGAACAACGCGGGAGGGCACATGCGCATTTTGGCTCAAACGGCCATCGCCATCATGGCGGTTACCGTCATGGCGGTTATAAGCGTGTCGGCGGCGGATGCGGCGGTCACCGGCATCAAGGCCCTGTCGTCGCGTCCCGATCGGGTCTCGGGCGGGGATGCGCTGATTGAGATCATGCAAACCGATGACGCAGCCACGCCGGTAACGCTCAACGGCGCCGACGTCAGCAAGGCTTTCCAGCCCGGCACCATCCCTCACAGCCGCGAAGGCCTGGTCGGCGGCCTCAAGCTTGGCGTCAACACCATCGAAGCGGGCGGCCAAAGCCTCAAACTCACCAACTATCCCATCACCGGACCGATGGTTTCAGGTCCGCATGAGCCGCTCTGGGTCTGCACCACCGACAAATTCCCCGTGTTTGCCGGCATGCAGAAACCCGAGCCCTCCGATCAGAAAGGCTTCGGCCCGGCGTTGGACAAGGATTGTTCCGCCGCCACCACGATCACCTATCTCTACCTCCCCAAGGGCGGCAAGGAACTGAAGCTGTTGCCCAGCACAACCAGCCTTCCCGCCGATGTGGCGACCACGACCACCGTGACCGGCGCGACCGTCAATTTTGTGGTCCGGCTGGAGACCGGCACCATCGACCGCGGCATCTACCAGAGCACCATTCTCTTCGATCCCACAAAGGACGCCGCGCCCAACTGGCACAATCCTCCCAAAGGCTGGAACCACCGGCTGATCGCCATTCTCGGCCATGGCTGCCCCGGCGGCTGGTATTATCAGGGCATGGAAGGCGGCAGCGCCCAGGGCGGCAATGTCGATGCCACGCTGCTCAGCGTCCAGAAGCTCGGTCAGGGTTTCGGCCTTTTCGGCAACACGCTGCTCAACGCCTCGCAAAGCTGCAATCCGGTGCTCTCCGGCGAAGCCGCCAGCATGAGCAAGGAGCATTTCATCAAGACTTATGGCGCCCCGCTTTATACGCTGAGCGTGGGCTGTTCCGGCGGCGCCTATATGTCCAATGACATGGCCGATGCCTTTCCCGGCCTGTTCGATGGCATCATGACCGCCTGCACCTTCCCCGATGCCTTCGCCATCGCCAATTCGGCGCTGGATGGCCATCTGCTCACCCATTATTTCGAGAAGACGGCGCCGGGCAAATTCAGCGAGGC
>CAZEFQ010000137.1:0-21365 GCA_964511505.1 uncultured Rhizobium sp. | reverse complement strand
ATGCGGAAGGCAGGCTGGTGCTGGCCGACGCCCTGGCCGATGCCGATGCGGAGCAGCCTTCGCTGCTGATCGACATCGCCACCCTGACCGGGGCCGCCCGCATGGCAACGGGCATGGAGCTGCCGCCTTTTTTCACCGATAATGAAATCCTTGCCGCCGACCTGACCCGGCTCTCCAAGGCGGTCAGCGATCCTTTATGGCGCCTGCCGCTCTGGCGCGGCTATGAGTCCACCCTTTCCAGTCCGGTGGCCGATCTCACCAACAGCCCGAATTACGGCTATGCCGGCGCCATTACCGCCGCCCTTTTCCTCAACCGCTTCGTCGAAAAGGCGGCAAGCTGGGTGCACCTGGATATCGCCGCCTGGACGGATCGCCCCCGGCCCGGCCGCAAATTGGGCGGCGAAGCCAATGCCGCCCGCGCTCTTTATGCTCTCTTGAAAGAGCGTTATGGCCGATAAAAGAATGACGCCTGCCCGTCCCGATCTCGCGGCCCTGCATCTCAAAGGCAAGGTCGATGCCGAACGCTTTGTCGAGGGTCAGAGACTGATGTCCCTGCGCGGCCATGTTCCGATGCGGGTAAGACCCGAATCCTATTGCGCGCAGGAGACCGAGCTTCTTTGCGGTGAATCTTTCATCGTCTACGAACAGAAAAACGGCTGGGCCTGGGGCCAGATCGCCTCCGACGGTTATGTCGGCTATGTCCATGCCCTGTCGCTCATGCCTTATGCCGAACCCACTCACCGCGTCGCTGCGCCCTCGACACCTGTACTGACCGCGCCGGATGTCAAAGCCGCCTGCACCCAGCTGTTGCCGATGAACGCGCTGATCCGGCTGGAAAAGGAATATGACGGTTTTTTCCAGACCAATGCCGGATACGTGTCCCACCGTCATATTGTGCCTGCCGGCGAACATGCGGTTGATTTCGTTTCGATCGCGGAAAACTTCCTGCATGTCCCCTATGTCTGGGGCGGCAAGACGGTGGCGGGCATGGACTGCTCCGGCCTGATCCAGACCTCGCTCCAGGCTGCCGGCATTGCCGCGCCGCGCGACACCGACATGATGGAACAGGCGCTGGGCGTTTCGGTGGACCGAATGGAAGCCCGGCGTGGCGACCTGGTTTTCTGGAAAGGCCATATGGGCGTGATGCTGGGCGAAAAACGCCTGCTTCATGCCAACGCTTTTCACATGGAAGTTTTTGCAGAGCCGCTCGACCAGGCCATCGCCCGCATCGAAAAATCCGCCGGCCCGGTCACGTCGATAAAGCGCTTGTAAAACTACTCTACCCCTTGGGGAGGCGGTAAGAGCTCAGTAACCCCGGTCCAAATCGACGATATCGCCCAGCGGCTCGCCTGCTTCGTTCTTGCGAACGCAAGTCTCGACATAGGCCAGCGCCATGTAAGGACTGGTGAGTCCCGCCACATGCGGCGTAATGGTGATCTTGGGGTGCTTCCAGAAGGGGTGACCGGCGGGCAGGGGTTCGGTGCGGAAGACATCCAGCACCGCCCCGCCCAACTGGCCGGAATCCAACGCCGCGATCAGATCCTCATCCACCACAATCGAACCGCGCGCCACGTTGATGATCCAGGCCCCCTTGGGCAGCTTGGCGAAGAAATCCCTGTTCATCATGTTGATGGTCTCGGGCGTCTGCGGCAGCACCGCCGTCAGGATGTCGCATTGCCCCAGGAATTCATTCAGCTCGCCCGCGCCGGCATAGCTTTTCACATCGGCGATTTTCTTCCGCGTCTTGCTCCAGCCCGAAACCGGAAAGCCGAACATGGCGAGCCGTTCCGCGATCTTGCCGCCGATCTCGCCCATTCCCAAAATACCCATGCGGGCATCGGAGGTCGCGCGCGGCATCATGATCTGCCGCCACACCCCTTCCGCCTGTGCCTTGTCGAAGAAACGCTGCTGGCGATGGATAATCAGGGCATGCATGACGACATGCTGCGCCATTTCGTAGGCGAGCGCCGGCTCGGTGAAACGCACCAGCGGGATGTGGCGGGGAAATTGCGGATCGGCGAGGAAGCCGTCCACGCCCGCGCCGAAGGAAATCACCAGCTTCAGTTTGGACAGGGACTTCAGGAAACCCGGCGGCGGACGGAAGCCGACAAAATAGTCAATGTCCTCCGGCTTATAGTCGTCCTTGCCGTGCAGCACGACCTCATAGGCCGGGCTGGCAAACGTCTCCTTGCCCAGGGCGGCCCAGCCCGGCGGCACCATGAAAAGAACTTTGGGCTTCACGCCTTATTTCGCCGGCGGCTTGGTCTCGCCGTCCTTGGGAGACGCAGCAGGGGCGGCGCCTTCGGCCGGCGTGGCCGCCTTTGGGGCGGGTGCGGGAATAGGCGCCGGACTGTCGGCATTGGTGCGCAGGAAGGCGATCAGGTTGATGCGATCCTCGCTCCGGGAGATGCCGGCAAAGCTCATCTTGGTGCCGGGAACATAGATGCCCGGCGACTTGATGAATTTGAACAGCTCGTCATAGGTCCAGTTGCCGCCTTTGGACTTCATGGCGCTGGAATAATCGAAGCCGGCCACCGAGGCGCGCGGCCGGTCCACCACGCCAAAAAGCGGGGGGCCGATCTTGACCTGCTTGGCGCTGCTGGTGTCGTGGCACTGCTCGCAGCGGGCGGAAATCGTCTTGCCGGCGGCGGCATCGGCGGATGCCAGCACCGTGCCCCAATCCGGCATGGCCTCTTCGGCAGGGGCGGCAGCGGCGGCGGCGCCTGGCGTTTCCGCCACGCCCGCGACCACATAGCCGGGCTTGGCCGGCATCTCGGGTTCATAGATATTTTCCGCGATCAGGCGGATCACGAAGATGAAGATGCAGGTGCCCAGGACCGCGCCGGCGATCTTGTTCCACTCGAAGGAATCCATGCGGACCTTTGCTCCCCAAAAACCGGCCACGACGATAGCGGGCGGCTGGTAAATAACGGCGGACATTACCCGCCCAACCCCTTAAATCATTGCGGCGAAGCGTCGCATAAAATCCAGCTTCTTGCTGGCTTTAGCGGGAAACAGGGCCTAAAGACAAGGGCAGCGCGGAGCGTCGGCCAGGAAAAGTGTGGAGCGGTTTTCCGGGCGGCGCCGGAGGCGTCCATCGAATATAAGGGGCGCATTCGCGCCCCGGCCGCGCGACAAAAAAGAGGCCCATGAACCCGATTCTGTTGATCCCGGCCCGCATGGCTTCCACCCGCCTGCCGGGCAAGCCTTTGGCCGCCATCGCCGGCCGCCCCATGATTGTCCATGTCTGGGAACGGGCGGTCGCCGCTGGGTTGGGGCCTGCCGTGGTGGCCGCCGCCGAACCGGAAATCATGGCCGCGGTCGAGCAGGCGGGGGGCCGGGCGATTCTGACCGAGGCCGACCTTCCCTCTGGCTCGGACCGCATTTTTGCCGCTCTGGAGAAGCTGGACCCTGAAGCCCGCCATGACGTGGTGGTCAATCTCCAGGGTGACCTGCCGGCGCTGGAGCCCGAAACAATTCGGGCCGTGGTGGCGGCCCTGGGTGATGCCGACATCGCCACCCTGGCGGCGGAAATCACCGATCCCGCCGAACGCGACAATCCTGCCGTGGTCAAGGCGGTGGTGGCGTGGGAGCCGGACGGCAGAAAGGGCAAGGCGCTTTATTTCACCCGGGCCACCGCGCCCTCCGGTCAGGGTCCGTTTTTCCATCATGTCGGCATCTATGCCTACAAAAGGCCGGCGCTCGCCCGGTTTGTGGCCCTGCCGCCTTCGCCGCTGGAGGTTCGCGAGAAGCTGGAACAGCTTCGCGCCCTGGAAGCGAATATGAGGATTGCAGTGGCCCGCGTGGACAGGGTGCCGCTCTCTGTCGATACTCCGGCCGATTTGGAACGCGCCAACATTTTCTTCAAGAATCGCCCAGCATGATTCAAGTCATCGCGCATGCTCGACGCATCGCCTTTCAGGGCGAACCCGGCGCCTATGCCAACCTGGCGGCGCGCGAGGCGGTGGAGCATGCCGCCGCCATTCCCAAGCCCAGCTTCGAGGACGCCATTGAGGCGGTGAAGTCCGGCGACTGCGATCTCTGTATCATCCCGGTGGAAAATTCCCTGATGGGCCGCATCGCCGATATCCATCACCTGCTGCCGGAATCCGGTCTGCATATCGTGGGCGAGCATTTCCTGCCCATCCGCCACCAGCTCTTGGGCCTGAAGGGTGCCAAACTGGCGGACATCAAGAGCCTCTATAGCCAGGCGCCGGCCCTGGCGCAGTGCCGCAACCTGATCCGTGAATTGAAGCCCATCATCCACAATTGGTTCGACACCGCCGGCTCGGCCAAGCATGTCGCCGAGTTGGGCGACAAAAGCGCAGCCGCCATCGCCTCCACCCTTGCCGGCGAGCTCTATGGTCTCAGGGTGCTCAAGCCCGACGTGGAAGACGAGCATCACAACATGACCCGCTTCCTCATCATGTCGAAAAAGCGGGAAGATGCACCCGCCGGCGGCAAGGTGGTCACCACCTTTGTCTTCCGGGTGAAAAATGTGCCCGCCGCGCTCTACAAGGCCCTGGGCGGCTTCGCCACCAATGGCGTCAACATGACCAAGCTGGAATCCTACCAGCTGGGCGGTTCTTTCAACGCCACGCAGTTCTACGCCGATATCCAGGGTCATCCCGAGGACGCGCCGGTCAAGCGCGCCCTGGACGAACTTGCCTTCTACACCAACCGGCTCACCGTTCTGGGTGCATATCCCGCCCATCCCTTCCGCGAGGATATGCCCTAGCGCGCATCTTTTGCGCGCTGGCGTCCGCACGCGGTTGCTACGGACCGCTCCTCGCTCCTGGCCATCGCACAAAATCTCACGCGCTAGCGCTTATTATCCCAAAGCGAGCTTGATTCCGGACGCCATCAAAATCGCCGCCAGAATATAGCGCAGCGTTATCACCGGCAGGTGCTTGCTGCCGGCCCAGGCGCCCAGCAATCCACCGACGGCCGCAGCCAGTGTCCATTGCGGCATGTCTTGCGGAAATTGCGGGCCCGCCGCCCACACGCCGATCAACGCGGCGGCAGCCGTGTAAAGATTGTTGACCTGCGCGATGGCCGCGGCACGCCGTGTCGGCGCCCAATGGAACATCAGCAGCAGCGGCACCAGAAAAATTCCGCCCCCCACGCCGGTGATGCCGGCCACGAATCCGACTGCGCCGCCCGCCAACAGCGCGGGCAGGAAAGGCAGCGCCTTGGTTTCGCGGTCATGGGCTTCGCCGCCGCGCGCCGATCGCGCCATCCGCGCCGCGGCAACCAACAGCAAAAGCGCGACGATGCCGCGATACCAGCCCGCCGGAAGATTGACGACGCCGCCCAGGAGAGCGCCGGGCACGCCCAGAAGCGCGAAAGGATACCATTCCCGCAACCGGATCAGCCCGGCGCGGGCAAAGCCGAAAACACCGATGAGGGAAACCAGTACGGTCAACGCCAGGGCGGTGACCTTGATTTCCGGCGCCGGGAAACCGAACAGCCCCATCAGGCCGACATAACCGGCGCCGCCGGCTTGGCCGACGCTGGCGAACAGGGCCGCGATCAGGCCGAAGGCAACAGTGAGGAACCAGGCCGTCATATCTCCGACTCGCATTTTTTGACCCAAAAGCCTATATCCCGCTTGGAAGTCCGTTTGGACGAGCCGCTCGCTAACCCGGTCAGGTCGGGAACGAAGCAGCCGTAACGAATCCGGTCCGGGTCAGGCGGGCTTCCACCGTCGCTAACCCGGTCAGGCCGGGAAGGGTGAGCGCGAAAAACAAAAGCCCGGCAGGGCTTCTGTCGTGCGAACGCCGTAACGAATTTGCTTCGGGTCGGGCCGGCTTCCACCTTTCCACAAATATCCGTTGGAATGCGCGCTTTCTCCGCACTTCTCTTGCTATAGTGCTTTCATGGCCGAAGATCTGTCACTTGACCTGGGGGTTGCCCCCGAGCCGTACCGCGTCCTGGCGCGCAAATACCGTCCTTCCGACTTTACCGGCCTGATCGGGCAGGAGGCGCTGGTGCGAACCCTGTCCAACGCCTTCGCCACCGGGCGTATCGCCCATGCCTTCATGCTCACCGGGGTGCGCGGCGTGGGCAAGACCACCACCGCGCGCATCATCGCCCGTGCCTTGAACTGCATCGGCCCCGACGGTAAGCAGACCCAGCCCACCATCCATCCCTGCGGGAAATGCGATCCCTGCGTCACCATCGCGGAGTCCCGCAATGTGGACGTGCAGGAGATGGATGCCGCCTCCCGCACCGGCATCGACGATGTGCGCGAGATTATTGAAGGCGTGCGTTATGCTCCGGCCGCGGCGCGTTACAAGGTCTATATCATCGACGAAGTGCACATGCTCTCCAAGCAGGCTTTCAATGGTCTGCTCAAAACCTTGGAAGAGCCGCCGCCGCATGTGAAATTCGTCTTCGCCACCACCGAGATCCGCAAGGTGCCGGTCACCGTGCTTTCCCGCTGCCAGCGTTTCGACCTGCGCCGCATCGACAGCGCCGAACTCACCGCCTATCTCGCCTCCATCGCCGGCAAGGAGAAGGTGAAGATCGAGGACGGCGCGCTGGCCCTGATCGCCCGCGCCGCCGAAGGATCCGCGCGCGATGCGCTCTCCCTCCTCGACCAGGCCATCGCCCATGGCGATGCCGGCATTATCGGAGCGGAGACGATCCGCGACATGCTGGGTCTGGCCGACCGCGGCCGCGTGCTGGACCTGTTTGAAAAGCTGATGGGCGGCGCCATCGCCGACGCCCTCGCCGATCTCAAGAATCTTTACGATTCCGGCGCCGATCCGCTGGCCCTGATGCAGGACCTCTTGGAGATCACCCATTTCCTCACCCGGGTGAAGGTTGCGCCCGCTGCCCAGGGCTTTTTCGAGGGCGGCTCGGGCGAGGCCAAACGCGCCGGCGAGCTTGCCGGAAAGCTTTCGGTGGCGTCGCTTTCCCGCGCCTGGCAGATGCTGCTTAAAGGCCTGTTCGAGGTGCGCGATGCTACCCGCCCCATCCTCGCCTGCGAGATGGCGCTGATCCGGCTCTCTTATGCCTCTGAATTGCCGCCTGCTGACAAACTGGTGCGCGATATCCTGGACAATGGCGGGCCGCCTCGTCCGTCAGCCGCGCCCTCAACAGTGCCTTCGCGCGGCGGCTCCTCCAACCCGCCAATATCCAATCCATCGGCATCCAATTCCGCGGCGGCGCCAAAACTGAATCCCGCTCCCGGCGAAGCCGCTCCGGTAATGAAAGGCCTGGAAGATATCGCTCTTCTCGCCGCCCAGCATCATGCCCCCGTGTTGAAGGTGCATATCGAAAATGACATTCATCTGGTCCGGTTGGAGCCGGGACGCCTCGAATTCCGTCCCAGCCCGCGGGCGCCTCGCACCCTGGCTGGCGATTTGCAGCAGAAATTGCGCGACTGGACGGGTGTGCGCTGGACGGTTTCAGTCACCAGCGAGGGCGGCCAGCCGACCCTGGCCGAACAGAAGAAAAGCGCCAAGCAGGCGCGGATTGAAAGTGTGATGCAGGCGCCCCTGGTGCGCGCGGTGCTGGACCGTTTTCCCGGCGCCGAAATCGTGGCGGTCCGCGATATCGAAGCCCCGCCCGCCGGTGAAGCCGACACGGAATGAATTCCGGCTCCGAAATAGAGCGCCTGATCCAGCTGCTCGCCAAATTGCCCGGCCTCGGCCCCCGTTCCGCCCGCCGCGCGGCCCTGGTCCTGCTCAAGAAGCGCGACCTTTTGCTGGAGCCGTTGGCGTCGGCCCTTGAAGCCGCCGCCGCCGCCACGCGCAATTGCGAAATCTGCGGCAATCTCGACACCATATCTCCCTGCGGGATATGCCGCGATCCGCGCCGCGACCCGCATCTGCTCTGCGTGGTGGAGGATGTCGCCGATCTCTGGGCGCTGGAACGGGCCGGTGTTTTCCGCGGCCGCTATCATGTGCTGGGCGGCGCGCTCTCGGCGCTGGACGGCATCACCCCGGAACGCCTCAACATCGCCTCGCTGCTGGAGCGGGTGAAGCAAGGTGTCGAGGAAGTGGTGCTGGCGATGAACGCCACCGTCGAAGGCCAGACCACCGCGCATTATCTGATGGACCATTTGACGGGGATGAAAGTCACCCGCCTGGCCCATGGCGTGCCGGTGGGCGGCGAACTCGATTATCTGGATGAAGGCACGCTTTCCGCCGCCTTCAAGGCCCGCCGCGCGCTTTAGGCGCGGTCCTTTTGCGTCGCTCCCACCTCGCTGCGCTCGGTTAGGGCCAGCTTTTCTAAGCTCGCGTTGCTCGCCAAGAAAAGCTAGGCCTGCTCAGGCCGCAAAATCCGTCGCGCCTATGAAAGGGTTCTTGCCTCTGTGGGTCCCAGTTCCGCTTTCCCGATCTTTTCGCCGCGGGCAATGATCTTGTCGGTCGAAACGGTGATGTCACGCAGGTCGGTTTCCGCCTGGCTGAAATGGGCCTGCAGCTTGGCCACGCGCTCGCTCAACCGCCGCACATCGCCCACCAGCACGCCGACTTCCTTGCGGATCAGGTCGGCTTGCTCGCGCATCCGCGCATCCTTCATCACCGTCTGGATGGTATTGATCGCGAGCATCAGGATATTGGGTGACACCACCATAACCTGGGCGCGATGCGCCTTCTGAATCACGTCGTCGAACTCGGCATGCAGGTCGGCATAGATCGCTTCCGAGGGCACGAACATGATCGCGGGCGTCTGCACCTCGCCGGGGATCAAATACCGCTCCGCGATATCGTTCACATGCTTGCCGACATCGCTTTTCACCCGCGCCTGGGCCGCTCTCCGCTCCTCGTCATTGCCGGCCTGGCGCAGCAAGGAAAAACACTCCAGCGGGAATTTGGCGTCAATCACCAACAGCGCCTTGTTGCCGGGAATGCGGATTACGCAATCAGGCCGGTTGCGGTTGGAAAGGGTGAACTGGAAATCGTAAAGCGAGGGCGGCAGCCCGTCGCGGACAATGTCTTCCATCTGCGCCTGGGCGAAGGCGCCGCGCGCCTGCTTGTTGGCCAGCACCTGTTGCAGGCTCACCACCTGGCCGGACAGGGCCGAGATGTTCTTTTGCGCCTCGTCGATCACCGTCAGCCTTGTCTGGATGCCGCCCAGGGTTTCGGCGGTCTTCTCGCTGGTCTCTTTCAGCGATGTGCCCAGCCGCTGGTTGAGGTCGTCCAGCCGGCCGGAAAGCTGGTTCTGTGCTGCTACCGTCTGCTCGAAGCGGCCCGCCATGATGCCCTGGCCGCGTATGAGCTCGTCCAGCCTGGGATCCGGCCGCGCCGGCTCAACCTTGGGCCGGGCGAAGGCGAAAATCAGCGACGCCGCGACCACTGCAACCGCCAGGACAATCAACCCTATTTCCATGCCGTAAGACCTGCTGCTTGACCCTTGCTGCCACCCATCTTATCTGAGTCGCATGGCCGTCCGCCCCATCCTTACCGCGCCCGATCCGGGCCTGAAAACCGTGTCCGCCCCTGTCGAAAAGGTGGATGGGGAAATCCGCAAGCTGGCGGAAGACATGGCCGATTCCATGTATGCCGCCGACGGCATCGGCCTGGCCGCCGTCCAGATCGGGGTTCCCAAGCGGGTGATCGTGATGGACCTGGAACAGGACAAAAAGGACGGCAAGCCCACAAAGAAGAACTGGCGGGTCTTCATCAATCCCAAAATCCTTTGGGCCTCAGAGGAAAAAGCCGTGTTCGAGGAAGGCTGCCTCTCGGTGCCGGAAATCTATGACGATGTCGAACGCCCGGCCCGCATCCGCGCCGAATATCTCGACCTCGACGGCAAGCGCGTCGAAATCGAGGCCGACGGCATGCTGGCAACCTGCCTGCAGCATGAGATGGACCATCTGGAGGGCATCCTCTTCATCGACCATCTCTCGCGCCTGAAGCGCGCCATGCTGATCAAGAAGCTCACCAAAGCAAAGAAGCTGGCGACAGCCTAAATTTGGAGTCCTCATGCTGAGCTTGTCGAAGCATGAGGTCCGCCCATGAGCCTCCGCCTTGCATTCCTTGGCACGCCGGACTTCGCCGTGCCCACCTTGGCCGAACTGATGGCCCAGGGCCATGACATCGCTGCCGTCTATTCCCAGCCGCCGCGTCCCAAAGGCCGTGGGTTGGAAAGCGTGCCCGGCCCGGTCCATCAATTCGCCAACACCGCGAAACTGACAGTCCGCACGCCATTGTCGTTGAAGAGCGCGGACGAGCAGGCGGCCTTTGCTGCGCTTGATCTGGATGCCGCGGTGGTGGTGGCCTATGGCCTGATCCTGCCGCGCCCCATCCTCGACGCCCCCAAACTCGGCTGCTTCAACCTGCACGGCTCGCTGTTGCCGCGCTGGCGTGGCGCCGCGCCTATCCAGCGCGCGGTGATGGCGGGCGATGCCGAAACCGGGGTGATGGTGATGCATATGGATGAAGGGCTGGACACTGGCCCCGTCCTGATGGCTGAACGCGTCACCATCGGCCGCAAGACCTCCGGTGAATTGGCCGACGAACTCTCCCGCCTGGGCGCCGACCTGATGGTGCGCGCGCTGGCCGGGTTGGAGCGCGGCCAGATCAGCGAACAGAAACAACCGGAGGAAGGCGTCACCTACGCCAAAAAAATTTCCAAGGACGAGGCGCGCATCGACTGGTCGAAAAGCTCCGCCGAAATTGACTGCCTGGTGCGGGGCCTTTCGCCCAATCCCGGCGCCTTCAGCGAAGTGAAGGGCGAACGCCTCAAGATTCTTTATGCCGAACCCATCAGCGGAAAAGGTCAGCCCGGCGAGGTGATTTCGGACGATCTCGCCATCGCCTGCGGTCAAGGTGTACTCCGCCTTCTTAAAGTGCAGCGCGCCGGCGGCAAGGCGATGGATGCCGGCGAATTTCTCAAAGGCTTCCCGTTGCCGCCCGGCACAAAATTCGACTGATGCCGCGTTACCGCCTCACCCTCGAATATGACGGCGGCCCGTTTGTCGGCTGGCAGCGTCAGGACAATGGCCCCTCCATCCAGGGTGCGCTGGAAGACGCCATCGAAAAACTTACCGCCCTTCGCGTCACCGTCACGGGTGCGGGCCGCACCGATGCCGGCGTCCATGCCCTGGGCCAGGCCGCCCATTTCGACCTGGAAAAGGATTTCGATCCTCCCAAGCTGCGCGACGGCCTCAACCATTTTCTCAGACCCGCGCCCATTATTGTGCTGGAAGCCACGTTGGCGGCGCCGGATTTCCATGCCCGTTTCTCGGCCAAGGCGCGGCATTATCTCTACCGCATCCTCAATCGCCGCAGCCCGCCCGCCCTCGATGAAGGCCGGGTCTGGCACATCAGCGCCGTGCTCAATGCCGAAGCCATGCGCCAGGCGGCCCAGCTTCTGCTCGGCACCCATGATTTCACCACCTTTCGCGCCGCCGAATGCCAAGCCCGATCTCCGGTCAAAACCCTTGATCGTCTGGATGTCAGCCGCCATGGCGAAGAAATCCATATCGAAGCCTCCGCCCGTTCCTTCCTGCATCACCAGATTCGCTCCTTCACCGGCAGCCTCAAGCTGGTGGGAGAAGGGAAATGGCAAGCCGCCGACCTCGCCTCCGCTCTTGAAGCGCGCGACCGCGCCCAATGCGGGCCCGTCGCGCCGCCGGACGGGCTTTACCTTGTGCGGGTCGATTATTGAATCGCAGCTACGCCGGCGGCTTTTTGAAATAAGCGGTAAGAAGCGCCGTATAGATGCCTGTCAAAGCCGTGATCTCCGCCACCGCCACACACTCGTCCTTCTTGTGCATGGTGGCGCCCACCAGTCCCAGTTCCACCACCGGGCAATGGTCCTTGATGAAACGGGCATCCGAGGTGCCGCCGGTGGTGGAGAAAAAAGGCACCTGGCCGGTGACGCTCGCCACCGCATCGCTGACCAGCTGGGTGAATTTCCCCGGCACGGTGAGGAACGACACGCCGCTGACCTGGTGATCCACCGTGATGGCGCAGCCGGTTTCATTGGCCAGGCGCTCGCTGCGATCCGTCACCCAGTGGGTCAGGCTTTCCGGCGTATGCTTGTCATTGAAGCGGATATTGAAACAGGCGCGTGCCTTTTCCGGAATCACATTGGTGGCCGGATTGCCCACATCCATGCTGGTGAAGGAAAGGCTGGAAGGATCGAAATGGGCGTTGCCCTTGTCCAGCACATGCTCGGAAAGCTGGGTTACAAGCTGCGCCAGGACGGGAATCGGATTCTTCGCTTTTTGCGGATAGCCGACATGGCCCTGCACCCCCGTCACGGTCAGCTGGAAATTGACCGAACCGCGGCGGCCGATCTTGATCGTGTCTCCCGTGCGGCTGGCGGATGTCGGTTCGCCCACCACGCAGTGATCGAGCTTCTCGCCCTGTTGATCCAGCCAGGCGAGCATCTTCGCGGTGCCGTTGATGGCGATGCCTTCCTCATCGCCCGTGATCAAAAGGCTGATCGAGCCTTTGAGCGGTCCCGCCTTCAAGACCCGGGCCGCCGCCGCGACAAAGGCGGCGATGGCGGATTTCATGTCGGCGGCGCCCCGCCCATAGAGCAGGCCGTCCTTGATTTCGGCCGCAAAAGGCTCATGGCTCCAGCCTTCGCCCGGCGGCACCACATCGGTATGGCCGGCAAAACAGAAATTGGGCGCGGCGTCGCCGATGCGGGCGTAGAGATTCTCCACCGGCGCCGTTCCCGTCTCCTCAAACCGCAGGCGATGACAGGAAAAGCCGAGAGACCGCAATTCCTTTTCGAGTTCGCCGATGGCGCCCGCGTCCTGGGGCGTCACCGAGGGCAGGCGGATCAATGTTTGCGCCAGCGCGACCGGATCGATCTCTCTTGTCTCGCCCATCAGTCGCGCAGGAGTTCGTTGATCGAGGTTTTGGCCCGGGTCTTCTCATCCACCCGCTTGACGATCACGGCGCAATAAAGCGACGGCCCGCTGGCGGACGGAAGTGAACCTGACACCACCACCGAATAAGGCGGCACCCGCCCTAAGAAAATCTCCCCGCTCGCCCTGTCCACGATCTTGGTGGAGGCCGAAAGATAAACCCCCATCGAAAGCACGCTGCCTTCGCCCACGATCACGCCTTCCGCGACTTCGGCGCGCGCGCCGATGAAGCAATTGTCTTCGATGATGGTGGGCGAGGCCTGCAGCGGCTCCAGCACGCCGCCCAAACCCGCGCCGCCCGAGATGTGGCAATGGGCGCCGACCTGGGCGCAGGAGCCCACCGTCGCCCAGGTGTCGATCATGGTGCCTTCGCCGACGCGCGCGCCCACATTGACGAAACTGGGCATCAACACCGCACCCTTGGCGATGAAGGCCGAGCGGCGGACAATGGCGCCCGGCACGGCGCGGAATCCGGCGGCGCGGAAGCGCGCTTCGTCCCAGCCCAGGAATTTGGAATCGACCTTGTCCCACCACACCGCGCCGCCCGGGCCATCGGCGATCAGCTTCATCTCGTTCAGGCGGAAAGAAAGCAGCACGGCTTTCTTGAGCCATTGATGGACGATCCATTGTCCGTCCACCTTTTCGGCCACGCGCAGGCTGCCGTCATCCAGCTTGGCAAGCGCTTCATCCACGTCTCCGCGCGCGCCGGAAATGTCCCCGTCGCGCGCCTCCCAGGCGGCCTCTATCCTTGAAGCCAGGTCGCTCATCTCAAGTCCTGCTGTCCTCAAATCACAAGAGTGCCCAAAAAGTGGGCCAAATCGCCGATCTCATGATCGATATGGGTTGAGGACGCAACTGGAATTTCCGGTCCCTGCTTTCCCCAGGCGGCACCGGTGTTCAACCAGACCGTGGTCATTCCCAAGGCATGGGGTTCGACCAGGTTGCGGGCGATGTCGTCAAACATCGCCGCCTCGCCGGGAGCGAACTGGGCGGCGATGCGGCGGTAGGCAGCCGGGTCAGGCTTGGGCACAAAACCGGTGGTGCGGATATCCCAAATGTCGTCGAACAGATGGGACAAGCCCAGCCGGTCCAGAATCCGCGTGGCGTGATTGGCACAACCGTTGGTGAAGACATGGCGCCCCCCGGGCAACCGGGCGATGGCATGGGCCAGCGCGCTGTCGGCGCCGAGATCGGAAAGATCGATCCGATGCACGAAATCCAGATATGGCTCGGGGTCCAGGCCGTAAACCTTCATCAGCCCGTTCAGGGTGGTGCCATGTTCGCGGTACAGCGATTTTTGCGTGGCGCGCGCTTTTTCCCTGTCCATGTCCAGATAAGAAGCGATGAATTCCGTCATCCTGGCGTCGATGCGTGCGAACACGCCGCTTTCGGCGCTGTAAAGCGTGTTGTCCAGGTCGAATATCCAATGCTTCACATGGCGGAAATCGGGGCCCTGGTCCAATCGGCTTTTTTGCGGGGAGACGGACATGACCGCTGAAACATACTGCAAAGCACCCCCGCCGCAAGCCAGGGCCTAAACCGAACAATCGCGCGGTCGCGACGCTGGGGATTGTGGGTCCTGGCCGGGAGCGAGAAGCGATGTGGTTGAATAGCCCATGAGCGACGAGCGGTCCCTAGCGACAGCGTGGGGCCGGCAGGGACCAAAAGACCCGCGTCCCTCCGGATTGCGAAATTGTTGAGTTTAGACCCTAGTTAACAGGCGGAAACCAAGCTTCTTTAACGGCCTTTAAGGCCCGCAACTCCAGTATCGGGCAATGGAAAAGCCGGCGCCCTATCGGGATTTGAGCAAGGAACAAGGTCTCAGCCCCCGTGAGGCGCTGGACATGTTGGAAATCCGCACACGCGAAGCCCAGGCCGAACTGGCGCAGCGCACCGATGCGGGCGATGCGGTGCTGCAATATCTCGCCGAGCATGGCGCCCCTGCCACCCGCGCGGCGGTCGCCGCCAATATCGCCACGCCGCCCCAGGTCAACCGCTATCTCGCCGAGGATGCCGACGAGGATGTGCGGGTCGAGCTGGCGATCAAGATCGCCCGCCTGATCCCGGGACTGGCGGCGGAGGAAAACGCCCAGCTGGTGGCGCTCACCATCGAAACGCTGGAATATCTCGCCGGCGATTCCGCGGTCCGGGTGCGCGCCATCCTGGCGGACGAGATCAAGCATCTTGCCAATGTGCCCAAGCAAGTCGTGCTCACCCTGGCGCATGACCTGGAGCAGATCGTCGCCGCCCCGATCCTGGAATATTCCCCGCTTCTGTCCGATGCCGACCTGATCGAGATCATCGCCTGCGGCCAGGTGCGCGAAGCCTTGACCGCGGTGGCGCGCCGGCGTCCGCTGAGCCAGCAGGTGAGCCAGTTCCTGGTGAAATCGCTCGACGTCTCGGCGGTGGCGGCGCTCCTGGTCAATCCGGATGCCAAGATCCGCAAGGAGACGCTGGATCGCGTGGTGGCGGAAGCCGAGAAGATCGAATCCTGGCATCTGCCGCTGGCGCTGCGCGCCGATCTCTCGGCCCGCGCCATCAGGCGCATTGCCGGTTTCGCGGGCGCCGCGATCATCGAGAAACTCACCCAACGCCATGACCTCAGCCAGGCCACACGCGCCCATCTCAATCGTCAATTGCGCCTGAGGCTGGAGGAAAAGCACGACGAAAAAGACGTCGCCGAAACCGCCGCCGCCAGTGTCGCCAGCGCCAAGGCGGATGGCAGGCTCGACGCCGACTTTGTCGAAAAGGCCGCGCATGGCGGCCAGCGCGAGTCGGTGATCCTGGCTTTGGGGGAAATGGCGCATGTGAGTCCGGTTCAGGTGCGCCGCATCCTGTCTTCCGGCCGCGCCCAGCCGCTGGTGGCGCTCGCCTGGCACGCCAATCTTTCCATGCGCATCGCGTTCAAGATCCAGACCATGGTGATGAAGCTGCCGGGTCACGCGCTTCTGCCGGCGCGGGGCGGCGTGGGTTATCCCCTCACGCCCGAGGAGATGAGCTGGCAGCTTTCCTGTTTCGGGATCGAGGCAAAGCCTCACTGATGCCGTTTGCGGTTCCGGACGGATTTGCCTAGCGGCAGCGTAGCAACGCTGCACACTTTTCCTGGAAAGCTCTAGCGCAGCAGGCCCTTGCCGTCGACATGGGCGACATAGCCGGCCTGGCCATTGCCGGCGGTCTCGGCGAATCCGGATTCATTCAAACCTTTCCTGTCGCAATCGCCGCGGCCTTCGACATCAAAGGCGATGCTGGTGGTACAGAATTTTTCCGCGCCGCTCACCACCACCGCTCCAGAGATCTTCTGCGCCAGAAGATAAACCGGACCGTTCAAAGGCGTGGTCAGCGTGCGGGCGCAAGCCTTTGGCGCAATCCGCCACCAGCCGCGCGATGACGGCTTGCCCGGTCCCAGCTGGGCGATGGCGGCCAGCAGCGGCTCCGGGGAGTCATTGCATACGGCATAGCCCTGAGGTGCGCTTCTGCCCAGGGCCTCTTTCTCCAGCGCCGCGAACAGGGCTGCGTTGCCGTCGGTGGGCTTGAATTTCATTTTCCGGCGGAAATCCTCCAGCGCCGCCGAAGTGGCCTTGTCGGGCGTGCCATTTACCGGTCCCGGCTTGTAGCCATTGTCCGTCAAGAGCCGTTTGACGCCCGCCAATTGTGCCGCGATGAGCGACGGAAGCGCGGGCGTTTCGTCGAAATCCATGGTCCAGTCGCGGCTCCCCACCTTGATGTTCACCGGCGCGAAGGGCAGGGGGAAGGTGTCGGGGCCGGTGCAATAGGCCTGGGTCACCGCCTGGTGCAGGACAAAGTCGCCATCCTTGACGCAGACCGGGAAGGCGCCGCCCCAGGCGCGAGTCGGGCCGGCATGCGCCAGCGAAGTACGGGCATAAACCAGGTAACTGCCGGCGGTGAGCCTGCCCTTGATCGCGGCGGCGCAATTGCCGGGCAGGATGCGGGTCCAGCCCCTTGTCAGGCTGTCCGTGTTCTTGATGGTGGAAGTGGCGGCCTCAAGGACATAACTGGTGCGGTTGCAGAGCTTAAGATCGGCCCTGGCCGGATGCGGCGAAAGAATCACCAGCGCGAGCGGGAACAGCGCGAAAGAAATCAGCGCCGTGGCGAAGCGGCGCATTACGCCGCCGTGATCAGCGTTCCAGCGCCGTGCTCGGTGAAAAGTTCGAGCAGCAACACATGCGGAATGCGCCCGTCAAGAATGACCGCGGCATTGACGCCGCCTTCCACCGCGTCGATCGCGGTCTGGATTTTGGGGATCATGCCCCCGGATATGGTGCCGTTGGCGATCAACTCGCGCGCCTCGCGCAAGGAGAGCCTTGGAATCAGCTTCTTGTCCTGGTCCAGCACGCCCTCCACATCGGTGAGCAGGATCAGGCGTTCCGCCTTGAGCGCGCACGCCACCGCGCCCGCCACCGTGTCGGCATTGATATTATAGGTCTCTCCGCCCGGCCCCACACCGATGGGTGCGATCACCGGGATGGTCTCCGACTTCATGATGGCGTGCAGCACCTCGGGATTGACCCGGTCCGGCTCGCCGACAAAGCCCAGATCCACCGCTTCCTTCAAGCCGGTGGCGGGGTCGGTCTTGGTGAGCGCAAGTTTCCGCGCCACCACCATGTTGCCGTCCTTGCCGGAAAGCCCGACAGCCCGCCCGCCGGCCGCATTGATGCCCGTGACGATCTGCTTGTTGATCGAGCCGGCCAGCACCATCTCCACCACTTCCACCGCCGCGGCGTCGGTGACGCGCAAGCCGTCAATGAAGGAGGATTGGATGCCGAGCTTCTTCAGCATGGCGCCGATCTGCGGGCCGCCGCCATGCACCACCACCGGATCGATCCCGGTCTGCTTCATCAGCACAATGTCCTGGGAGAAATCGTCGGTGCCGCTGCCGGTCATGGCGTTGCCGCCATACTTCACCACGATGGTCTTCTGGTCGTATTTGAGGATGTAAGGCAGGGCCTCGACCAATACCCGCCCGGTCTGGCGCCAGCGGGCCATCAGGCGAAGATTTTTTTCCTGTTCGGTATCGTCGGCGCCGGCCATCGCGGAAAGACCCGGAAAAGTCCGGGGCCTTATACAGTCCGAGGGTTTACGATTCCACCCTCAATTCCGTCTTGAATTCCGCCCCTCCGCCCGCGCCAGAGCATGCTATGGGAGCCGGACACAGGCCTGTGCGCGCTTCAACGTTCGGCAAGCTTTGCCAACTGGCTTTGCAACAGGTTAATGCCGGCGCCGGTCTTGGCCGAGGTCGCCGCCATCTCGGCCAGGGCGGCGGTGTGGCGCGTGCCTTCCGCCGCGGCAGCGGCCAGCCGGTTTTCCAGGTCCTTGGGCTTCACGGCATCGCTTTTGGTCAGCACCAATTCGTACGAGACAGCGGCGCGGTCGAACAGTTCCATCACCGCAAGGTCGCTCGCCATCAATCCGCGCCGCGCATCAACAAGCAGCAGGGCGCGCTTCAAGCTCGCCCGGCCGCTCAGATAGGCGAAGATCATGTTTTGCCACTCCATCGCCAGTTCTTTTGACGCCTTGGCGTAGCCATAGCCGGGCAGGTCCACCAGCATCAGCCTGTCCCCAAGATTGAAAAAATTGATCTGTCTTGTGCGGCCGGGCGTCTGCGACACCCGCGCCAGCGTCTTGCGGCCGGTCAGCGCATTGATCAGCGAGGATTTGCCGACATTGGAACGGCCGGCAAAAGCCACTTCCGGCAGGGATTGCGGCGGCAGATTGTCGATCCGGCTGGCGCCCCAGACAAAATCGCAGGGGCCCGCGAACAGTTTGCGCGCGAGTTCGTCACCCACTATTTCGCCGCGGCCAGAGATTGTCGAGAAGGGGAACCTCCACGCCCTCCTTGCGCATGATGAACCATTGCTGGGCGATGGTGAGAAGCGTGTTCCAGACATAATAGATCACCAGCCCTGCGGGGAAAGTGCCGAAGAAGAAGGTGAAGATCAGCGGCATATACGTCAGCATCTGCGCCTGCACCGGATCGGGCGGCGCCGGATTGAGCTTGGTCTGCACGAACATGGTGATGCCATAGAGCACCGGCCATACGCCGATCGAGAGGATGGCGAGAAAGCCGGGCAATATGGCATGCGGATCGAAGGGCAAGAGCCCGAACAGGTTGATGATCGAGGTTGGATCGGGCGCGGAGAGATCGTGAATCCAGCCATAGAAAGGCGCCTGTCGCATTTCGATGGTGACGTAGAGAACCTTGTAAAGCGAGAAGAACACCGGAATCTGGATCAGGATCGGCAAACAGCCGGCCAGCGGATTCAATTTTTCCTGCTTATAGAGCTCCATGATCGCCAGCTGCTGCTTTTGCGGATCGCCGGAATGAAGCTTCTTGATGCGCTCCATCTCCGGCTGCACCTTCTTCATCTTGCTCATGGATTTGAATTGGGCGTTGGCGAGCGGAAAGAACAACAGCTTGACCACAACGGTCAGCGCCAAAATCGCCAGGCCGAAATTGCCCAGCACCTTGTAGAACATGTCGAGCAGCCAGAAGATGGGGCGGGTGAAGACCCAGAGCCAGGGCCCCCAATCCACCGCTTCGTCGAAATGCGCGATATGCTGGCTAGTTTCATAGGCCCTTAGCGTGTCCACCACCTTGGCCCCGGCGAACATCCGGTGCGTCACGCTGGTAGAGGCGCCGGGGGCGAGATTGCGCGGGCCCAGACGGTAATTGGCCTGGTAGGCGATGGCGCCCCCCGGCAGGTTGCTGCCCAGGAAGGCGGCATTGAAAGTCTCACCCTGGGGCGGGATCACTGCCGCCATCCAATATTTGTCGTTGATGCCGAGCCAGCCGGTGATGGAGGAAAAAGTCGTAGGCGGCGTGTCGGCCTTGAAGTCTTTGTAGCCGGCCTGTTTCAAGGAATCCCCGGCGATGCCGACAAAGCCCACATGCAGCGCCAGGTTGGAAGTCTCCTTGGGCGCGCCTTCCCGCGCCACATAGGCGAACGGATAAAGCGTCACCGAGGGGCCCGCCGTGTTGGCGACGCTGTCGGAGACGGTGAACATGTATTTGTCGTCAATCGCGATGGTGCGGGTGAAGACAAGGCCCTGGCCATTGTCCCAGGTGAGCGTGACGGGACGGCCGGGCGAAAGTGTCGTGCCGCTTTTGAGCGTCCATGGCGTCTGGTCGTTGGGCATGGCCGGATTTCCGCCGCTGCCGATCCAGCCGAACTCCGCGTAGTAAGGATCGTCCGTGCCTTTGGGCGCGAGCAGCACGATCTCGGCACTCTTGGGATCGAGCGTGTCACGGTATTTCTTGAGACGCAGATCGTCGAACTTCGCGCCTTTCAGCGCGATGGAACCGTCCAGCATCGGCGTGTCGATGGCAACGCGGTCGCCGCCAGCCTTGAGCGCGGCTTCACGGCTCATATGGCTGCCCGTACTTTGCGGCAAAGCGAGATTGGCGCCGGGTGCCGGCGTTTGGGCCGATGTCTGTGGCGCGGCAGGCTTGGCTTTTTCCTGGCGCGCAATCTCGGCCTGATGCGCTTGATCGGCGCGCATTTGCGGCAGGGCGACAAACCATTGCCAGCCCGCCAGCACCAGGAAGGAGAGCGCAAAGGCGATGATCAGATTTTTGTTGCCGCTCATATAAGGGGATGTCTGGGTTGGGGAACAGGATCAATGCCGGAACCGCCGCCCAGCCAGGAAATGGGATGGCAGCGGGAAAGGCGGCGAAGGGCGAGAAACAGGCCCTTCAAGGGGCCATGTGTCTCGATCGCCTCCAGGGCATAAGCCGAGCAGCTGGGATGGAAGCGGCAGGCCGGCGGTGTCAAAGGCGATAGAAAAAGGCGGTAAAAGCGGATGGGCACGGCCAAAAGCAAAATGCCCAGACGGCGTAGCGCGCGCGCCCCGGAAAAGTGTGAAGCGTCCCCCACGCTGGCGCTAGGGGACTTCCGTAAGGGTGCGCGGCCAGAACAACTAGTCACTTGCCGCCTCCCGATCTGGCGTCCAGCTTGGCATGAGCCGCTGCCATCGCCGCTTTGAGATCGCCGAGCAGGGCCTGAAAGTCCCGCGTCAGGATTCCGGTGCGGGCCACCAGAACATAGTCATGCCCCGCCCGGCCTGAAAGGGGCAGGGTTTCCCGCGCCGCCGCGCGCAGACGCCGCTTGGCGCGGTTGCGTTCCACCGCATTGCCGATCTTGCGGCTGGCGGTGAATCCCACCCGCGCCATGTGATCCCGGCGTTGGATATCGGGCGTCTGGGTGAGTTCCAGGGTGATGCTGCCGGCCACTTTGCGGATGTCGCGGGCCGCCGCCAGGAAATCGGCGCGCTTGGTCAAGCGGTCCAAGACCAAGCTTACATCAGGCCGAGAGTTTTTTGCGGCCATGGGCGCGCCGGCGGGAGAGGACCTTACGGCCCCCGGCCGTGGCCATGCGGGAGCGAAAGCCATGCCGGCGCTTGCGCACGAGTTTGCTCGGCTGATAGGTGCGCTTCATGGGGGTCGGGCTCCGGAAAAGAGCGCGGTTTCTAGGCGGGGCCGCAGGGGCCTGTCAACGCCGGAAAAGGC
>CAZEFQ010000136.1:0-32426 GCA_964511505.1 uncultured Rhizobium sp. | reverse complement strand
AGGGTGGCGAAATCGAATTCGGTCCTGGTGAAGGTGGCGGGCGAAGGCAGGAAGGTGACTTCGGTGCCGCGCCTGGGCTTGCCATTCTCGAGCGGGGCGTCGCCCACCACCTTGAGCGGATCCACCGGATCGCCATTGTGGAAGCGCATATAATGTTCCTTGCCGTCCCGCCAGATGCGCAGGTCGAGGAATTCTGACAGCGCGTTGACGACCGACACGCCCACGCCGTGCAGGCCGCCAGAGACCTTGTAGGCGTTCTGCTCGAATTTTCCGCCGGCATGAAGTTGGGTCATGATGACCTCGGCGGCGGAAACACCTTCCTCCTTATGGACGTCGGTGGGGATGCCGCGTCCATTGTCGTACACGGTGCAGGAACCGTCGGGATTGAGGGAGACCTCGATCTTGTCGGCATGGCCGGCCAAGGTCTCGTCCACCGCATTGTCCACCACTTCATAGACCATGTGGTGAAGGCCCGAGCCGTCGTCGGTGTCGCCGATATACATGCCGGGGCGCTTGCGCACGGCATCCAGGCCCTTGAGCACCTTGATGCTCTCGGCGCCATATTCATTCATGTTCGGCTCAGACATATCAGCTCACCGCTACGCCCAATCCGGCGCTTATCAAGACCGCCCCCGCCCCTTGATTCAGCCGCTTGCGCGCTCTCGCCGTGCACAGGAGAATCCGGGCCCGGGCGGCGAGGGCGGCATAGAGAAATTCGATCCCCGGCAAGAGCACCAGAGTGCAAAGACAAAGCTCGAGATATCCGGCGATATTGAGGCGGCTCAGATCCACCACCGAAGGCAGCAGCGCCAGGAACATCACCAAGGCCTTGGGATTTCCCAGGGTCAGCGCCAATTGGGACCAGAAGCCGCTGCCAGCGGGCGCCAGCGCATTCGCTTCACTGGTTTCGGCCGTCCAATAGCGATATCCCATATAGATCAGATAGGCAGCGCCGGCCCATTTTACGATGGTGAACAATCCACCCATCTCGCGCGCGATCACGGAGAGGCCGAAAGCGGAAAGGCTCATCAGGATCAGGTCGCCCAGCGTATTGCCCAGGACCGCCGGAACAGTGGCGCGGAAACCGCCGCCCAGCGCGCGGGCGATGATGGCGAAGATGCCGGGCCCCGGCATCGCGATGGCGGTGGCATAGATGCCGCAATAAAGCAGGAGGGAATGCCAGCTCAGCATCACGCGTCCTTGGCGGTGAATTTCCCGTCCTCGACCAGAAAAATCTCCGCCTGCGCGCCATGGAACAGTGAGAGATCGGTCCCTGTCATCCAGGCCTGGACGGAGAGGGCGGCGATTTCCTCGAACAGGGCGGCGCGCCTTTTGGCGTCGAGATGGGCGGCGATCTCATCCAACAGGAGCAGGGGCGTCATCCCGCCGCGGGCCCGCGCCAGTTCGCGCACCTCCGCCAGCATGATGGAGATCAGCAGCGCTTTCTGCTCGCCGGTGGAGCAGTCGCGGGCATCGGCACGCTTGGCCGTATGGCGGGCGGCAAGATCGGTCAGATGCGGGCCCGCCAGGGTGCGGCCGCTTTCGGCGTCGCGCATGCGGCTTGCCGCCAATTGCTGCCGCAAAGCGTCGGCGCTCGTCCATTCCTCGCCGGTAAGAGACAGGCACGCGGCAGGAAAGACACCGGCAGTCTCGCGTTCGCAAAGCGCGCGGTTGAGGCGATCCACTGTAGCCACGCGGGCCGCGGCCAGCGCCAGGCCGGCCTCCGCCATCTCATTCTCCAGCCCGTCCAGCCAGGCCGGATCGCGCGGGCCGAATTTCAGGTGGCGGGCGCGTTCACGCATCGCGGTCTCATAGCGGGTGGCGGCGCGGGCATGGCCCGCGTCGAAACCCAGCACCAGCCGGTCGAGGAAGCGGCGGCGGCCGCCCGCGCTTTCGATGAAAAGCCGGTCCATCGCGGGCGTCAGCCAGATCAGCTGCACGATGTCGCCCAGATCGGCCGAGCTTTTGGCTTCGACGCCGTTCAGCCTTACATGCCTGCGCTCGCCGCCATTGGGACCGGACGTCAGCCCGGTGCCGATATCATAATCCGCGCCGGCGCGGGCGACGGTCGCAGCGACGGCCCAGAGCGCGCCGGAATCTGAAACGGCCGGACCTTTGCGGATATGATCGGAGAGCAGGGCACCCCGCAGGCCGCGGCCCGGCGAGAGCAGCGAAATCGCGTCCAGGATGTTGGTCTTGCCCGCGCCATTGGGGCCTGCCAGCACCACCGGACCGCCCTTGATGGACAGTTCGGCGGATGCATAGGAACGGAAATTGGTGAGCTTTAGGCAGGTAACGGCAAGGCGCGGCTTATCGCGCGCCGCGATGGGAGCCGGGTAAGACGCGCCAATGCCGGACAATGTCAAACTCACACCCGAAGCGGCATCAGGACATAGAGGGTGCGGGCATCCTCGGCGTCCTCGATGATGGCGGGAGAGCCGGCGTCCGACAGAAGAAAACGCACCTCCTTGCCTTCGATCTGGCCGGTAATGTCGAGCAGATAGCGGGCATTGAAACCGATCTCGAGCGCTTGGGCCCGATAGGTGGCGCCCACATCCTCGGTGGCGGTGCCGGATTCCGGATTGACCACCGACAACGTCACCTTGTCCTTGCCGATATTGAGCTTCACCGCGCGGGTCTTGTCGGCGCTGATGGTGGAGACCCGGTCCACGCTCTGGGCGAACTCCCTGGCCTCCAGACCCAAAACCTTGTCGTTGCCGGAAGGGATCACCCGCTCATAAGGCGGGAAATTGCCGTCGATCAGCTTGGAGGTGAGTTCCACGCCATTGAAGCCGAACTGGATCTTGGTGTCGGAAAGCGAAATCTCGATCGCGCCTTCCGCGTCATCGAGCAGCTTGCGCAGTTCACCAACCGTCTTGCGCGGCACGATCACGCCGGGCATCTGCTCGGCGCCCGCCGGCAGTTCGAGTTCATAGCGGGCGAGGCGGTGGCCGTCCGTCGCCACCGCGCGCATCATCGCCGGCTTGGCCTCCTTGGTGGCATGCAGATAGATGCCGTTCAGGTAATAGCGGGTCTCTTCGGTCGAGATGGCGAAGCGGGTCTTGTCGATGATGCGCTTCAAGTCGTCCGCCGCCAGCCGGAAACGGTGGGGCAGGGCGCCAGCCGCCATCTGCGGAAAGTCCTCCTTGGGCAGGCAGGCCAGTTCGAAACGCGAGGAACCGCTGGAGACGGCCAGCCTGCCGCCTTCGCTGGAAAGAAGCTCGGCCTGGACCTGGGCGCCTTCCGGCAGTTTGCGCACAATGTCGTAGAGCATATGGGCGGGCGCGGTGGCGAAGCCGTTGCGCAGAATGTCGGCCGGGAGCGATTCCACGATCTCGATATCCAGGTCGGTGGCGGTGAGCTTCAAGGCGCCTTTGCCGGCTTCCAGCATCACATTCGAAAGGATCGGAATGGTGTTGCGGCGCTCGACCACGCTCTGGACATGGGAAAGCGCCTTCAAAAAGGCGCCGCGTTCGACATTGATTTTCATCGTTTCAAATCGTCCCTGACAGGCGGTCCGCTCTTCCAGCGGACCCGCGCCCCTAACCCATTTTCTTGTGTTTTGGAACGGCCCCAGGCCTGAAAAAAGGGGCGCCAAGACTCAAGTGGGGGACCATACCAAAAGAGGCCCGAAAGGGCAAAAAAAACGCCGGCAAAACCGGCGTTTTTAGAAGGCTTTTTTGGCGGGCTTCCGCGGCTTTTTCAGGGTCCCGATTGGGTCTTAAAGCTCACCCCTGCGTTGGAGCATCTGGCTGAGAAAATCCACCTCCTGGCGGAATAGCGGATCCTCGTCGATCAAGGCCTCGATCCTGCGGCAGGCATGCAGCACCGTGGTGTGATCGCGGCCGCCAAAGCGCCGCCCGATCTCGGGCAGCGAACGGGTGGTGAGCTTGCGGGACAGATACATCGCCACCTGGCGCGGCCGGGCCACGCGCCGGGCGCGCTGGGGAGAGTGAAAGTCCTTCACCTCCAGCTTGTAGAACTCCGCCGTCTTCCTCTGGATATCCTCGATCGAGGTCTTGGCGCCGGGGCTTGACCGCAGGCCAACCGCTTCCTCGGCCGTTTCCAGGGTCACCGGTTTCTTGGTCAGGTCTGCATAGGTGGCAAGCTTGGTGAAGACCCCGATCAATTCGCGCGGTGAGGCATCGTCGAGATCGGCGATGCGTTCCAGCACCGCATCCGGCAGCATCACATCGGGCTTGTGCCGGCAGAATTCACTGGCCCGCGCCTTGACGATGGCGAGCCTGGTTTCGCGGTCCGGCTTGTCCAGCCCAATTGAGAGGCCGCCGGCCAGGCGGGATTTCACGTCGGCGCCCAACCCTTCCAGGGCCTGGGGCGGGCGGTCGGCGGCGATCACCACCCGGCGGCGCAGATCGGCGAAGGCATTCACAGTGTAAAGGAATTCCGAGGCCGTGGCGGTCGAGCGGCAGATATGCTGCAGGTCGTCGATGATCAGCACCTCCGCGGTCCTCAATTCCTCCTTGAAGGCGAGCGTATCCTTGCGATAGAGCGCGCCCAGGAAATGGCGCATGAAATCCTCGGCCCGGAGGAACAGGGTGCGCTTGCCGCGCTTGCGGAACTCGAGCGCCGCGGCATTGAGCAAATGCGTCTTGCCGTAGCCGAAGCCGCCATGGATGAAGAGCAGCGGAATGTCGCTCTGCTGGCCCTCGGCGAAGGCACGCGCGGCGCCATGGCCGAATTCGTTGGCGGGACCGGGAATGAAACTGTCGAAGGTCTGCTGTGGATGCAGCATGCGTGTCCACAGACCTTTGGCGCTGTCATCTTCCTTGCTTTCGGCGCGCGGCGGCAGATAGGAAACATTGCTGGCAGCGAGTTCCACCGGTTCGCGCGAGGCATGCGCATTGCCGCCGATCTGGCCACCGATCTGCGTCAACGGCGCGGCCATCACAATGGACAGCGATGCGGGCTCGGCGCCCTCGGCGCGGAAAGCGCGTTCGATGCGGGCGACATAATGGTTGGCGACCCAATTGCGCACAAAGGGCTTGGCGGCGCCGATCTTCAATTCGTCCCGGTCGCAGGATTCCAGGCTGAGCGGCCCGATCCACGCATCGAACACGGGATCCCCCAATTCGCGGCGCAACCGGTCGCGCACCGCGGTCCATGCCGCCGGCCAATCGGGCCGGCTCGGCTTACCCGTCAAATGTCCCATTCTCGTATCCATCTTTGGCCAGAAACACGGCCCCGTTTCGCTTCGCGCATGCCCTGATACATTCCAGATGCTTCCTCGGCGCGTTCCCCCTGCCTCATGTCACGGCTAAGATTTTCCTCGTCGCATGCATTCCCCCTTATGTTTGTTTCCAGGGAAGGCCCGCGGCCTTCCAGCCATTGTCGTTGCCACGATGACGTCCGGCATCGAGGTCGCCCTCGAAACCGCCCGCCACGTTGAAGGATTTGGGGTAGCCGGCCCCCGCCATGGCAATGGCGGCGGCACGAGAGCGGCCGCCGGAACGGCAAAGGAATAGCACCGGCGTTCCCGCATCGGCGCCCGCCGCAGCCAGGACGCCGGAGGTTTCGGCGACAAAAGCCGGGTTGAGCGCGCCGGAAGGAAATTGCTGCCATTCCACGCAATGGAGTTTGCGATTCAAGCCGGAAAGATCGGGAAGACCGACAAAGTTCCATTCCGCCACGGTCCGGACATCCACCAATTGCACCTGCGGATCGCTTTTCAGCATGTTCCAGGCTTCCTGGACGCTCACATCGCCTGCGTACTGGGAAGGGGAAGAGGAAGAAGACATGGCGGCGCCCAAAAGACAGTTGCCCTCTGTCGGGTTTTCACCCAACATTGAAACGTCATAAAATCAGTGGTTTAAGGGGTCCTATAATTGCCGAACGGGGCCAAACACCGGAAATGAGCGCCGAATATTGTTTTTTTACTAGGTCTAGTCTTCGGCATTTCTTTCCACCCCGCCCCCGTTAAGGATGACGATACGATCAAGCGGCGCCGGGAGACAAGAGAACAAAAGCTGATTTTCGAGTTTTTTTCATTTTTGTTACCGAGGCTAAATGATTGTACCGTATACGGAAAATAAGAATTCTGACGCTCTTTTTCGGCGAATCAGCCACTTAGCGTCATTTTCGGGATCGGATGCAGTGCGGAAATGTCATAAACAGGGAAATTCAGCATACGGATAATAAAAAAGGGCCCGATTTCGGCCTCGAGCCCGTTCTAGACTTGAATTCACCAGGGAATTCAGCCGTTTCGGCTATTTTGACAGTTTTGCGACGCGTTTGGCGAGCCGCGAGACTTTCCGTGCACCGGTATTCTTATGCAGGATGCCCTTGGAGACGCCACGCATGATCTCCGGCTCGGCAGCCTTCAGTGCAGCCTGGGCGGCCGCCTTGTTGCCGGCTGCGATGGCCTCCTCGACCTTGCGGACAAAACCCCGAACCCGGGTCTTGCGCGCCATATTGATCTTGGTGCGCTTGGCCGTGGTGCGAACCCGCTTGCGGGAGGAGGCGATATTGGGCATGGCGACCTTTCTTTGCCAAAAGAGGCGGGCATATACCCCTTAGAACCGGCCAAGGTCAACAAATCCGGGCTTTGACAGAAATGGCTGCGGGACTGATGCTTTGAGGCGCCGGATGAGCCGGCTGGGAAATGTGAGGAAGGCCATGAAGAAACAATTGGGTATCGCTGCGGTGATCGCGGCCGGTTTCACCTTTGCAGGCGCCGACGCGGCGCCCGACACTGTGGATTCTCACGTCGTGGCGGCGCAAAAGGCCGCCGGAACGGATTTTCCCGGCACTCTGGCGCGGCTTTGCATCCAGCCGGCCGGCGGCTCCGATGCCCAGGCTTCCGCCCGGGCGGCGGGCGCCAGCCCGGCCCGTGCCTCCACACCGCGCCCCATTCCCGACCGTTCCACCTGGTATGCCGAACCGGCGAAGGTGTTCGACAATCTCTATTGGGTGGGCAGCAAGGTTCATTCGTCCTGGGCGATTAAGACCAGTGCCGGCATCATCATTATCGACACGCTCTACAACTACGCTTCGGAGACGGAGATTGTGGGCGGCCTGACCAAACTGGGACTCGATCCCGCCACTATCAAATACGTCATCATCACCCATGGTCATGGCGATCATGACGAAGGCGCCAAGCTCTTGCAGGACAAATTCGGCGCCCATGTCATCATGGGGGCGCCCGACTGGGATTCCATCACCAAGGCCAACAACATGCCGGGCGGGGTGCCCAAGCGCGACATGGTGGCGACCGACGGCCAGAAACTGACCCTGGGCGATGAGACCGTCACCATCATCCTGACGCCTGGCCATACGCCCGGCACCCTGTCGATGATTTTCCCGGTCAAGGACAACGGCAAGACCATTACGGTCGCCTATTCCGGCGGCACCGCCTTCAACTTCCCCCGCGATCCGGCGCATTTCGACACCTATATCGCCTCGCAGAAAAAGTTCCAGGCGGCGGTGAAGGCGGCGGGCGCCACGATTTTGATATCCAACCATTCGGAATTCGATGACGCCTATCTGAAGGGCAAGGTGGCGCGCAAGCCGGGCGATGTCAGTCCCTTTGTGCTCGGCGCCGCCACGGTGCAGCGCTATTTCGATGTCACCAGCGAATGCGCGGAAGCGGCGAAACTGCGGCTGAAAAACTCTTAGATTGGCAGCGGTCCGGCGGAAAACCGCGCAACACTTTTCCTGGAACCGCTCCGGCTATTTCTGACAGGCGGGACAATAAAAGGTCGAGCGGCCCGACTGGAGGATGCGCTTGACCTTGCCGGGACAACTCTTTTTATGGCCTTCGCTGCTTGAGGCCGCGTTCTTGCAAGGCAAGCCTTCGCGGCCATAGACCAAAAAGTGATGCTGGAAAGTGCCGGGATCGCCGGTGGCCTGGGCGTGATCGCGCAAGGTCGAGCCGCCCGCCGCGATGGCGTCGTTCAGGACTTTCTTGATCGCCCGCACCAGGACCGGGATCTGGTCGTTCCTGACGCTGCCGGCCAGCCTTTTGGGCGAGATATGGGCGCGAAACAGCGCTTCGCAGACATAGATATTGCCCAGGCCAGCAACCACCCGCTGGTCGAGCAGGGCGGATTTGATCGGGGTTTTCTTGCCGGAAAGCGCCTTGGCCAGATAGGCCGCGTTGAACTTTTCCGACAATGGCTCAATGCCGACATCCTTGAACAACTTGTCCGAGTCCACTGTTCGGGTGGGTATCAAAGTCATCAAGCCGAAGCGGCGGTGATCGTTGAACACGATACGGGCGGGCGCATCGCTTTCCAGCACCACATGATCGTGCTTGCCATGACCGGCGCCCGGCGGCGCCGCCTGATAGACATAATTGCCCAGCTGCCGGTTCTCGCCTTCGGCATAGACACTGATGCGGCCGGACATGCCCAGATGGATCACCAGGGTCTCGCCATGATCGAGTTCGGCGAGGAGATATTTGGCGCGGCGGGAGAGACGGGCGACCTTCCGGCCCGTCAGGCGCTCGGCGAAACGGGGAGGAAAGGGGACGCGCAGGTCTCCCCTGCGCACCAAGGCCTCAGTGATGGTGTGGCCTTCCAGCGCGGGGGCAAGGCCTAAGCGGACGGTCTCGACTTCCGGCAGTTCGGGCATGGTTTCTTTTAAGCCTTCGCGAGAGGAGTTACCTAGCCCATTCCGCCCGCCGCGGGCTATGCTGGCGTCATGAGTGGAGAAAAAAGCTTCAGCTTCGGCTTTCGCGAGGTGCCGGAGGCCGAGAAGGAAGGGCTTGTGCGCGAGGTATTTTCCTCGGTCGCCCCCCGCTATGACCTGATGAACGACCTGATGAGCGGGGGCATCCATCGCCTGTGGAAAGACGCGATGGTGGATTGGCTCAATCCCCGACCCGGCTGGAAGGTGCTGGACGTGGCGGGCGGCACCGGCGATATCGCCTTCCGCGTCACCGGGCGGGTCCGAAGCCGGGATAACGGGGCTGGTGCAGCCCCCCAAGAAAATATTGCCGTCACGGTCTGCGATATCAACGACCGGATGCTGGAAGAGGGGCGGCGCCGGGCGGAGGAGAAGGGCGAGACATCCATCGGCTGGATTTGCGGCGATGCCGAGAAGCTGCCTTTTCCCGACAAATCCTTCGACGCCTACACCATCGCTTTCGGCATTCGCAACGTCACCCATATAGACAAGGCGCTGAGCGAGGCGCGGCGGGTGTTGAAACCGGGAGGCCGCTTTCTCTGCCTGGAATTCTCCAAGGTGGACGTGCCGGGTCTGGACACGCTCTATGATGCCTATTCCTTCCGGCTTTTGCCCAAGCTCGGCGATTGGGTCGCGGGTGATGCGGATTCCTATCGTTATCTCGCCGAAAGTATCCGCCGCTTTCCGAGCCAAGGCGAATTCGCCGGGCTGATTGCGGCGGCAGGCCTCTCCCAGGTGAAAGTCCGCAACCTCTTCGGCGGCATCGCGGCCATGCATTCGGCTTGGCGCATCTGACGATGAATCTTTTCTCCAGCCTTGGCCTTCTCCAGACAGGCTATCGCGTGCGCAAGGGCAGGTTGCCTCCAACCCGGCTCGCCCTGGCACTGGAGCGGAACGGTCCCGCTGCCATCAAGCTCGGCCAGATGCTCGCCACCCGTCCCGATATCGTGGGCGAGGATGTGGCCCGTGCCCTTGAGCATCTGCAGGACCGGCTGCCGCCTTTTCCCGAGAGCGAGGCGCGGCGGGTGATCGCGCGGGAATTCGCCAAGCCGGTCGAAGCCCTGTTCGCCTCTTTCGGCGGCGCCATCGCCGCGGCGTCCATCGCCCAGGTGCACAAGGCGGTCACACTTGAGGGCGTAGCGGTGGCGGTGAAGGTGCTCCGGCCCGGCATCGAGACAGAGTTCGCCCGCGACCTCAGCGGCTTTGCCTTTTTCGCCGGCCTGGCGGAGAATTTTTTTGCGGAAGCGCGGCGCTTGCGCCTTGTCGCCCTGGTGGAGACGCTGAAAGCCTCGGTGGCGCTGGAGCTGGATTTGCGCATGGAGGCGGCGGCCGCTTCCGAACTTTACGACCGAACCAGCGGCGACACGGAATTCCGCGTGCCGCATGTGGACTGGGGCCGCACCTCGGCCCGGGTCTTGACCAGCGAATGGATCGAGGGCGTCTCCCTGCGCGATCCGGATGCCTTGCGCGCGGCCGGCCATGACCCGAGAAAAGTCGCCTTGCTTCTGGTGCGCGCCTTCCTCACCCAGGCGCTGCGCGACGGCTTCTTCCATGCCGACATGCATCCCGGAAATCTTTTCGTGGACAGGGAAGGGAGGCTGGTGGCGGTGGATTTCGGCATCATGGGAAGGCTGGACGCGCCCATGCGCCGTTTCATGGCGGTCACGCTCGCGGGCTTTTTGGCGCGCGATTATAAGCGGGTGGCGCAAGCACATTATGACGTGGCCTTCGTGCCGCCGCAGCATGAGGTGGAAACTTTCGCCCAGGCGCTGCGCGCCATCGGCGAACCGATTTTCGGCAAGAGCGCGCGGGAGGTTTCCATGGCGCGATTGCTGGGCCAATTGTTCGAGACCACGCGGCGCTTCGACATGCAGGCGCAGCCGCAGCTGGTGCTTTTGCAGAAGACCATGGTGGTGGTGGAAGGTGTGGCCCGCGGTCTCGATCCCGATTTCGACATCTGGGCGGCCTCGCGACCGGTGGCGGAACGCTGGATGAGCGACAATCTCGGTCCCGAGGCGCGGCTGGCCCGCGCCGCGGAAGGATTTTCCGCCTTGGGCAAGCTGGCCGAGGACCTGCCGCAACTGGTCCGGAACGCGGAAGAACTTTCCCAGATGGTGGCGGAAGGCGGCGTTAGGCTCCATCCCGACACCGCGCGCGCCATCGCCCGCGAGCAGGACCGCCGCAACCGGCCGCTTTTTGTCGCCGCCATCGCGCTGCTGGCAGTGATTGCGGCGGCGCTGTTACTGAATCGTTATGGAGCGTTTTGAGAGAAACAGGAAACGGCTTGTGAGCAGGCAAGCCGCCATGAAAAGGCCGAAGGCAAGCCCCAGCCAGATGCCGAAGCCCTTGAAGCCGAGACCGAAACCCAGCAACGCGCACATCGGCGCCCCCATCAGCCAGTAAGAGGCTCCCGCGATCCACATCGGCGCGCGGGTGTCTTTCAAGCCGCGCAGGCTCATCGCCGCGGTCACCTGCAGGCCGTCGGCCAGCTGGAAGGCGGCGGCGACGTAGAGAAACGACACCGCCAGCGCCAGCACTTCCGCATTGTCCGGCGTGTCGGGCAGCCAGAGCGTGGCGATGGCCCGCGGGAAAAGCAACAGCAGGATGGCGGTGCCGCACATGAAGAGTCCCCCCAGGCCCAGCGCGGTCAAGCCGGCACGCCGTGCCGCCTTGATGTCGCCGGCGCCTGCTGCCAGCCCCACCCGCACCGTGGCGGCAAGGCCGATGCCCAACGGCACCATGAAGGTCAAAGAGGGAATGGTGATGGCGATCTGATGCGCCGCGATGGAAGCAAGCCCGAAAGCGCCCATCGCCAGGGTCGCGCCGTTGAACAGGGCCACCTCGAAGATATTGGTGATGCCGATAGGCAGGCCCAGCCGGATGAGTTCGGCCAGCGTGGCCCAATGCGGCCGCGCCATCCGGTGCCAGATGCGGTATTGGCGCAAGCCCGGCAAAGTCAGCGAAATCGCCAGCATCACGACAAAACTGAACAGGTTGGAGCCGGCGCTGGCGAGGCCCGCGCCCACCAGGCCCAGCCGCGGCAGGCCGAAATGGCCGAAGATCAGGGCATAGTCGCCGGCGGCATTGAACAGGATGGCGGCAAGCATCACCATCATGGGCGGCACCGCGCGCGACAGCGCGGTGGAAAAACTGCGCAGCACCATGAAGCCCAGCGCGAAGGGCAGGCCGAAAGAAAGCGCGCCGACAAAATGGCCGGCATCGGCGGCAAGCAACCTGTCCTCACCCAAGGCTTCCAGGACCTGACGGGTGAAGAGCAGAAAAATCAGCAGGGGCGGCGTCGCCAGCACCACCGACCAGAATCCCATCCGGACCACGATGCGGACTTCTCTTTGGTCGCGCGGCCGGATGGCGAACCGCTTCACACTTCGCCTGGCCGACGCTCCCTGGTCGCGTGGCCGGACGGGGAACCGCTTCACACTTCGCCCAGCCGACGCTCCCTGATCGCGTGGTCTGGCGCTGAGCGACAGGCTGTGCCTCCCCTGGACATGGGCAATCACCGGTGAAACCGCGAAAGGCAGCCCGCTGCCCAGGAGCCAGGCCATGAAGAAGACCGTGTTGCCCAAGGCCGAAGCGGCCAGCGCCTGCTTGCTGAGATGCCCCAGCATGGCGATGTCGGTGGCCAGGATGATCATCTGCGCCAGCTGGGTGGCAGCCAGAGGAACCGCCAGGCGGATGAGCTCGCGCGCTTCCGCTGTCCATGCGCCATGGCGGCGTCCGGAGATGCGCGGTCCTGGTGAGGTGAGGTCGAGCGGCGCGGTCATTGGCAGGCGCTACGCTGCCCTTTTTCCCCTGTCAATTGCGGGACGGTTATGCGCCGGCATGGCGTCAGGGAACCGGGCTGGCTTAGGGGCACCGACTCTTTCTAAAGTGAGGCGTGGGGAGAACGCTCAATATCGCGCACCGGGGCGGCGCCGCCTTAAGGCCGGAAAATACGCTCGCCGCCTTTTCCGCGGCGATGGCCAAGGGCTATGACGGCGCCGAACTGGATGTGCAACTGTCCGCCGATGGCGTCGTGATGGTGCATCACGATTTCCGCTTGAATCCCGCCTTGACCCGTTATGCCGGTGGCTGGCTGTCCGGCGAGACGCCCCTGATCAAGGACCTCGGCTATGCCGCGTTGCAGGCCTATGACGTTGGCCGCGCCGATCCCGCCAGCGATTATGCCCGCGTCCATCCCAGATTGGTGCCCGCGGAGGGCGAGCGCATCCCAACCCTGGAAGCAGTGGTGGCGCGGGTGCGCGCGGCGCAGACGGCCTTCCTGTTGTTTGTCGAACTCAAGACCGCGGATAGTCCGGAGTCCGGCGATCCCGTCCAACTCGCGGATGAGGTGATGGCGGTGATGGAATCCTATCTCGACGGCACCATCTTTGTCGGCTTCGATTGGCGCGGGCTGAAGCGGATCAAGGAGCTTCATGCCGGGGCGCGCTGCTGGTTCAGCACCGAGCGGCTGGAGAGCGATATGCGGCCGATCCTGGAGGTCATCGCGGGGGCCGGCGCGGATGGCTGGTTCGCGCATCACCGCAATGTGACGGCCGAGACCGCCGCCCATGCGCGCAGCCTCGGCCTCAGGCTCGGCGCCTGGACGGTGAACGAGCCCCAGGACATGAAAAAGCTGTTGGCGCTGGATGTGAACGCCATCTGCACCGACCGCCCGGATCTTTTGGAGAATATGCGGAACCGCTGATCAGGCTCTCATCTGCGCGGCGGGCACGCGGATCACCTCGCTCACCCAGCCGATACGCTCCAGGCCCTTGATGGCCAGGCCGCTGACGTCCAATTCGTCCGGCGTCAGGCCATGGAAGGCGGAGCGCGGGAAACGGTGATGGTTGTTGTGCCATCCCTCCCCGAATGTCAGCCAGGCGAGCACGCGGTTGTTCTTGCTGTTATTCTTCAAGGGATAGGATTGATAGCCGTAAGTGTGACCGATGGAGTTCACTGCCCATACCACATTGTGGAAGAAGCTGGTGCGGAAACAGCCTGCAAACAGAAGGCAGCCCCAGGCATGCTCCACCCCGCCCAAGGCAAAGCCGTAGCACCACACCCCTGTCAGCAGAACCACCGGCCACACCCATTGTGTGCGGTGAAGGAACATGATCAGCGGATCGTGCAAGAGATCCTTCGCATAGATCTCGTATTGCGTGACGCCGTCATCGAACATCCAGCCGAAATGGGCGTGGAACAGGCCGCGCCAAGAGTCCAAAGGACGGCAATGGCTGTCGACATTGGGGCTGTGAAGGTCGCCGCAGCGGTCGGTGGCGGCGTGGTGGCGGCGGTGATCCGCCATCCAGCGCAAGACCGAACCCTGGAAGGCCATCGAACCGGCGATGCCCAGGGCGAGGCTGAGCCATGGCCGGGCGCGGAAGCTGCGATGGGAAAAATAGCGGTGCAGCCCGATGCCCACGCCAAAGCCCACAATCGCATAGCTGAAAAGAAAGGCCGTGATCTCGATCCAGCCGAAGGCATGCCGGAAAAACCAGAAGGGCGTGAGGATGGCGCCGAGAAGAGGCACGCCGATCAGGAGGGTGTTTTCACAGCGTTTCTGGAACGCCGCCCAGCCGCCATACGTGACGCCCAATATTTGCCCGGCCGCAGGCGCCCCCGCCGCCAGATCCAGCGCGCGCTCGTCATCGGCAAGAGCCGAATACATGTGCCCCACTCTATTGCCAGCCCGGTTGCCGGCCGGCAGCGTTAACCATTGTGGCCGGTCAGCGCTGAAGAATATAAAAAAACGAGTGGCTTAGATAGTTAATTCTTCGCCCCTTACAATCCTTCAAACAGGGCTGTCGAGAGATAGCGCTCGGCAAAGGAGGGGATCACCGCCACGATGGTCTTGCCCGCATTCTCCGGCCGCGATCCCACTTCCAGCGCTGCGGCGATAGCCGCGCCCGAAGAAATTCCCACCGGAATGCCTTCCAGCTTGGCGGCGCGCCGCGCCGTCTCAAAGGCGGTCTCGTCGGAAATGGTGATCACCTCGTCGATAACCTTGCGGTCCAATATGGCCGGTACGAAGCCGGCGCCGATCCCTTGAATCTTGTGCTTGCCGGGCTCGCCGCCCGAAAGCACCGGACTGTCTTCCGGCTCCAGCGCGATCATCTTGACGGAAGGTTTTTTCGCCTTCAGCACCTGCCCCACGCCGGTGATGGTGCCGCCCGTGCCGACGCCGGAAATCACGATATCGACCTTGCCGTTGGTGTCGTTCCAGATTTCCTCAGCCGTGGTGCGGCGATGGATATCAGGGTTGGCGGGGTTCTCGAATTGCTGCGGGATCACCGCATCGGGAATCGAAGCCACCAGCTCATGAGCACGGGCGATGGCGCCTTTCATGCCTTTGGCGGCTTCAGTGAGCTCCAGCTCGGCGCCCAGGATCAGAAGCATCTTGCGCCGTTCCAGCGACATGGATTCCGGCATCACCAAAATAAGCCGGTAACCTTTGGCGGCGGCGACAAAGGCGAGTGCGATGCCGGTATTGCCGGAGGTGGGTTCGACCAGGGTGCTTTTGCCCGGGGTGATGATACCCTGCTTTTCCATCGCCTCGATCATCGCCACCCCGATGCGGTCCTTGACCGAGGAGAGGGGATTGAAGAATTCCAGCTTGAGCAGGATGTCGGCTTTGGCCCCCGCCTCTTTGGGCATGCGGGTCATGCGCACCAGGGGCGTGTCGCCGATGGTTTCCGTGATGCTGTCATAGATGCGGCCGCGGCCGGGCTTGTTGGGCATGGGTTTATCCCTTCAAATGGTGAAGTCGGCGCTGGCACCTTCGCTCACATCCACGCCCTGGGTGCGGGCGCGCTGGCAAAGGTCTTCGATGCTGACGGAATCCAGCCGCGCCATCACATCGTCCTGCAGCGTCTGGATCAGCGGGGCGACGATGCGCAGTCCCAGATCGGAGCGGGGACGGATTTTCTCCTCCTCGCCATCCTCAATGCTTTCCGCCACCCGCACCACATCGCCGACCGAGATGCGGCGGCGCTCCCGCGCCAGGCGATAGCCGCCGCGCGGGCCGCGCACGCCTTTCAAAATGCCGGCGCGCACCAGCTGCTGCATAACCTGTTCCAGATAGCGCTGCGGTACGCCCTGGCGGGCGGTGATCTCCTTGGCCTGCACCGGCTCGGGCCGGGCGTTGAAGGCGATGTCGATCACCGCCTCCAGTGCGAGCAGGGTCTTGCGCGAGAGCCGCAGCATCATGGCTTGTTCCCCGCATGGCTCATCCCGGTCGAGCCGAAGCCGCCCGCGCCCCGCGCGCTGTCGCTCAAGGTCTCGCTTTCGACCAGCTCGGCCTGTTCATGGCGCGCAATCACCATCTGGGCGATCTTGAGCCCGCGCGTGATCCGGAACGGCTTTTCGCCGTGATTGATCAGGATCGCCTTGATCTCGCCGCGATAGTCGCTGTCGATGGTGCCCGGCGCGTTGAGGCAGGTGATACCATGATTGAGCGCCAAGCCCGAACGTGGCCTGACCTGCGCCTCCACCCCGGGCGGCAATTCAATGGCGATGCCGCAAGGCACCGCCATGCGCGCGCCGGGCAGGAGTTCGATCTCGGCTTCCACCGCGGCCAGGAGATCGAGGCCCGCCGATCCCGCGGTGGCGTAGAAAGGCAGCGCCAAATCGCCGGCATGCGCCAGTTTCTTGATCCCCACCTTCATGCCGCGCCCTTCAATTGCGAGGCGATGCGGGCGGCGAGGCGCGCGCCCACTTCGGCCTTGGTCATCTCCGGCCAGTCTTCGACTCCGCCGGCGCTGATCAGATGGACGCGGTTGCGCTCGCCCCCCATCACCGATTCACCCAGGTCATCGGCGGAGACATCATTGGCGATGATCCAGTCCGCGCCCTTGCGCGTCCGCTTGGCGACAGCGTTGGCCACCACATCATCGGTTTCGGCGGCGAAGCCGATCACCAGGCGCGGCCGTTTGGCTCCATGGGCCAGGGTGGCGAGGATATCGGGATTCTCCACCAGCTTGATCAGCGGCACCACGCGGTCTGTGCTTTTCTTGATCTTGCTGTTGGCCGCGATGTCGGGCCGCCAATCGGCCACGGCCGCCGCCATCACCAGCACATCGGCCGGCAGCGCCGCTTCACAGGCCGCCAGCATCTCCTGTGCCGTCATCACCCGCATCAGCTTCACCCCTTGCGGCGGCGTGAGGGACACCGGCCCGGAAACCAGGACGGTCTCGGCGCCGGCCTTGGCCAGGGCATCGGCGATGGCGTAACCCTGCTTACCCGAGGAATGGTTGGCGAGAAAACGCACCGGGTCCACCGGTTCACGGGTCGGGCCGGCCGTCACCAGGGCGCGTAGGCCCGCAAGCGGAGCATTGTCATTTTCCCGGGCCAAGGCCTGCTCGATGGCGGCGACAATCTCCAGCGGCTCGGCCATGCGGCCTGGGCCGAATTCACCGCAGGCCATTTCGCCGTCATTGGGACCGACGAACAACACCCCGTCCTTGCTCAGGGCCGCGGCGTTGCGCACGACAGAAGGGCTTTGCCACATCCGCACATTCATGGCAGGCGCCATCAGTATCTTCTTGTCGGTGGCCAAAAGCGCGGTGGAGGCGAGGTCGTCCGCCAGGCCCGCCGCCAGCTTGCCCATCAGGTGGGCGGTGGCAGGCGCCACCACCACCAGGTCGGCGGCGCGCGACAATTCGATATGGCCCATTTCGGATTCGTCGATAAGGTCGAACAGGTCCTGGTAGGCTTTTGCGCCGCTGAGCGAAGACACCGACAAAGGCGTGACGAACTGCGCCCCGGCGCGGGTGAGGATGGTGCGGCTCCTCACTCCCCGCTCCGCCAGCCGGCGGATAAGTTCCAAAGACTTGTAGGCCGCGATGCCGCCGCCGATGATCAGGAGGATGCTCTTGCCGCGCATGGGAAATTCCGGGCCCGTGCCAAAATACGGCGCCGGGGACGGGGAACATAGCAAACCACGGCCGGGAAGTGTAGTTCTGGGCAACTCTCTGAAAAATCTGATTAAACACAAGGTTCCAGGTTTAAAGCTTCGCTAAGTTTGTGGTGCTCAAATAGGCTCGGGTAAAAAGGGGCGGGCGATGACCACGAGCCTATTGAGCACCGGTGACATGTACCGGCTGGCCTCCGATTTTGCCGAAGAGTTCGGTGACGATGCCAGCGATTATGCCTGGCGTGCGGTGATGTCGTTTGAGGCGGAAGGCGAAGCCGACCGCGCCCATTTCTGGTTCCTGCTTCTGGTGATGCTGGGCGATATCGCCCAGCACCGCATCGATCCCACGGCCGCCATCACAATTCACTGATCCCCTCTGCCTTGGCTTGGGTTTTCCTGGCGAACGGGGCGAGCCTGGAAAACCTTGCCCTGCTTCGAGCGAAGTGAGGGCGGCCGCGCGAAGGGGGAGCTTGAACGGGACGGACGTCACCAACGCTTGTGTCAATCCGCGCGGCATGCGTTAGCATGGCACTTCCACCGCCTCAGGATTCCCATGTCTCTCGACCCCCTGGTGAAAGCCTTCCTCGATCAGGCTTCCATGCTGCCGCGCCCCAAGATGTGGGAAATGCCGCTGTCGCTGGGGCGGCAGACCTTCGCCCAAATGATGAGCATGATGGGGCCCAAGGATGTGCCGGTCGGCAGGGTGCATAACCTTCCCATTCCCGCGCCGGGCGGCGAATTGCGGGCGCGCATCTATGCGCCTGTCGCGGCGGGAAGTGTGGCGCATCCCGCGCTGGTTTATTTTCATGGCGGCGGTTTTGTCGTGGGCGACCTCGATACCCATGATGGCCTGTGCCGGCTCCTTGCCGGGGAAGGCGGTTTTGTGGTGGTGGCGGTGGATTATCGCCGCGCCCCAGAGAACAAATGGCCGGCGGCTTTCGACGATGCCTATGCCGCGACGCGCTGGATATTCGCCAACGCCCCTTCTCTGGGCATCGACGCGGGCCGGATCGCCATTGGCGGCGATTCCGCCGGGGCGTTTTTGGCCGCCTCGGTAACCCAGGCCGCCAAGGCGCATGGCGGCGTCAGTATCGCGTTCCAGATGCTGCTTTTTCCCCTGACCGATTTCGGCGCCGATTCAGGCTCGATGAACCGTTTCGCGGTGGGCTATTTCCTGGAAAAGCAGACCATCGAATGGTGTCATGCCCAGGTGCTGCCTCCAGGCACCGACCGCGCCGCGGTCAGCCCGCTTTATGCCAAGGATTTTTCCGGCTTGCCGCCCGCTTATGTGATGCTGGGCGGCTATGATCCGCTGCGCGACCAGGGCCTGGCCTATGCCGGGAAGCTGAAAGCGGCCAGGGTCGCCGTTACCATCGCCGATTATCCCGAGATGGTGCATTGCTTCATTTATCTGCAGAGCGTCCTGCCCCAGGCGCATGCGGCGGTGGCCGACGCCGCCGCCGCAGTGGCCAAGGCGCTTGAAAAAGCCTGAGGCGTGGTATTTTGGTTCTGGGCCAGGAGCGACGCAGCCCCGGGCCAAAAGGCCCGCATCAGCAGCGGATATTGATGGCGCCGGGCAAAATCTGAAACGTCGCCGGCAGCACGCCCACGCTTTCGCCGTCGGCCTCGACCATCACCGCGCCATGCGTGTCCACGGTCGGCGCCACCGTCAGATGCGCGGCACGCACCCGGCGCAGCTGGCCCGGTTCCCTGCCTTTGCGCCACGCGCGCAGCAGCCGGAAAAGTTTGCGCCGCGGCGCCCCGCCCATCACCACAATGTCGAACAGCCCATCGCCGGGCTCGGCCGCCGGCGCCACTTTGACGCCGCTTCCCGACCAGCGGCCGTTGGCCACCGCGACATTGGTGATGCCGGCGATCTCGTCATAGCCTGCGTCGGTGAAGAGCCGGAGCCTTTGGGAACGCCAGCCTGCCAGCGCGGCCAGCGCCGGGAAGGCGGCCCCGAACAGCCGCGCGCGATTGATCCGCGCTGCCATTTTGGCCCACAACCCGAAAGAGGCGGCGTTGACGAAATAGCGTCCCACCGGTTCACCCCTGGGCGACAGGCAGGCGACATGGCCGACATCCAGGCGGCGGATGCGCGATTGCTTCAGCCGCGCGATGGCAGCCTCATAGCCGGCGGGGATTGCGAACGTGCGGCGGAAATCGCTGCCGCGGCCGGTCGAGACAAAGCCCAGCACGGCGTCGGGCGAGACCGGGGCGCCATTTTCGAAAAAGCCGTTCGCGGCCTCGTTGATGGTGCCGTCGCCGCCCACCGCAATAATTTCGAGATGGCCTTCCTTGAGGGCGGCACGCACCAGCCTTGCGGCTTCGCCGCGCCCATGGCTTTCCGCCACCTGCATCAGGGGAAAGATGCTTTCCAGCGCGGTCTTGATCTTGTGCCAGTCCCGTCCGGTGCGGCCGGCTTTGGGATTCACAATGACAAACGCCGTCATGCCGCCTCGCTGGTCCGGTAAATCGGCGCCAGGGAAGCGATCTCCTGCGCCTTCCGCGTCTCGTCCCAATTCGACAACGCGGCCATGCGGTCCGCCACCTTGTCCAGATGCGGCGACGGTCCGAACTGGCCCAGCGAGGTCCGCCGCATCACCACATCTTCCAGGCTCAGCGCCATCTCGTCCCGCACCGCGAATTCGACCTGCGCCATGGTATCGCCGCTGGACCCGAGCGGAACGAGGTCGGCAACTTTTGCGTCCTTGAGCACCGCCGGCAAGCGCGATCCGAACATGTGACTGAGGTGGCGGACGGCGGAAATGCCCGGCCAGCTTTGCTCATGGCGCTTCACCAACGTCTCCCAAGCCTCGAAACGTGCGCCCGGCAAAGGCGTTGCCGCGGTAAGACAGGGCCCGGCCGTCATCCCCAGCCTTTTCACCACGCCGTCCGTAACCGTCTCAGCCAGTTGTCGTGACGTGGTCCATTTGCCCCCCAGCGCGGAGAAGAGGCCATTTATTCCATCATCTTTGGCATGGTCCACCAGTTCGGAGCGGCGGCTGGCCTTGTAGGTCTGACCCGAACCATCGTCCACCAGCGGGCGCAAACCGGCATAAAAGAATTCCACCTGCGCCCGGGTGAGACGCGCCTCCGGCAAGTGTCGGTTCACCAGGCCAAGAAAACCGTCAATGTCGCTTTCGCTGACTGCCACTCGGCTGGGATCGCCGCGATATTCCGTGTCGGTGGTGCCGAGCAACGTATGGCCGCGCCAGGGAAGGACAAAGAAATGTCCGCTGCCTGCTTCCACCGTCAGGGCGGCATGGCTGATTTCCGGGAGAAGCAGATGGATGCCCTTGGAGCGCAATAGCCGATGATGCGCCGGCCGGCCGGTGACATGCTCTAAAAACAGATCGGCCCAGGGTCCCGCCGCGACCAGGGTGAGTTTGGCGCGAATATCGAACGCGGCGCCGGTGAATTCCTCCCGCACGCTGGCGCCTTCCACGGCCTTGCCGCGCATCAGGAGCCTGCCTGCCTCGAGATGATTGGCGATGGCCGCGCCATGGCCTTCTGCATCCACCAGGCATTCCAGCGCGATGCGCTCCGGTGAATACATCTGGGCATCGTGATATTCGAACGCGCCGTGAAAGCCCGCGAGCACCTTCTCGCGCGCCTGCGCTTCATCCTGGGAAAGCCAGCGGTGGCCCGGCATCGCCTGGGCCGGATCGTTGAGACGATTGCGGTCATAGGAGAGGAGGTCATAGAGCGTAAGCCCCGCTTCCAGTATCAGCCGGTCTTTCCAGTCCCTGACCGGAACCAGGAAGGGCAGGGGGCGGACCAGGTGGGGCGCCATCGCCTGCAGATGACGCCGCTCGCGCAGACTCTCCCGCACCAAGCCGAATTCCAGGTTGCGCAGATAGCGCAGGCCGCCATGCGCCAGCTTGGAATTATGCGCCGAAGTGGCGGAGGCGAAATCCTTGGCCTCCACCAGCGCGACCTTGAGGCCGCGCAAGGCCGCATCACGCGCGGTGAAGCAGCCGGTGGCGCCGCCGCCGATGATCAGAAGGTCGAAAGTTTCGTTCGCAAGACGGTCAAGCGCGCGCCGCATGATAGGAAGCTAGCGCGGGAGGATGAGACAGTAGAAGGCCTACTTGATCTTGCCTTCCTTGAACTCGACATGTTTGCGCAGCACCGGATCGTATTTCTTGATCGAGAATTTCTCGGTCATGGTGCGGGTGTTCTTCTTGGTGACATAGAAAAAGCCGCTGCCGCCCTCGCTGTTGAGGCGAATTTTCGCGGTGGTCGGTTTGGCCATGTCGCACTCCGGAAGAAAAAACGAGCGGCGGTAATGAAGCAGGGCCGCCCGGCTGTCAAGGCAGCCTCAACAAGCCGCTGAAATTTATCGTCTTTTCGGTCTGAAGGGCCGCTTTTCGACCAGCCGGGCTGGCCGTTGACCCCGGCCCGCATGGGAGGGTTTCATGCCATCACCGGCCAGTTCAAACCGCAATCCCCCCGTGACCGGCGCCGCCTCGACAAGCTTGACTTTGACACTGTCGCCCAGACGGAAGCTTTCGCCGCTGCGCTCCCCGATCATGGCCTGGCGGCGCTCGTCGAAGCGGAAATATTCCGCTCCCAAGGCGCGCGCCGGCAACAGGCCCTCGGCTCCGGATTCCTTCAGTCGTACGAACAGGCCGAATTTGGTCACGCCGGTGATGCGGCCCTCGAACAGGGCGCCGACATGATCTTCCATATAGGCGGCAACATAACGGTCGGTCGAGTCCCGCTCCGCCGCCATCGCCCGGCGCTCGGTCAAGGAAATCGCGTTGGCGATTTCCGGCAGATGCGTGATCTCGCGGTCGGTCAGGGCGCCCCCGCCGCCAAGCGAAAGGCCCCGTATCAAGGCACGATGCACGATCAGATCGGCATAACGGCGGATGGGCGAAGTGAAATGGGCGTATTTGGCGAGGTTGAGGCCGAAATGGCCGATATTCCTCGAGTCATAGATGGCTTGCGCCTGGCTCCTCAGCACCACGTCGTTCATCACCGCCTCATGCACCGTGCCCTTGGCGGCCTTAAGGATGCGGTTGAAGGTGCCCGGCTCGACCACCTGGCCCTTGGCGAAGTTGATATTCAGGGTACGGATGAAATCGGAGAAGGCATAGAGCTTCTCCTTGGTGGGGCTGTCATGCACCCGGTAGATCAGGGGCGTCTTGCCCTTCTCCAGCGCCTCGGCGGCGGCGACATTGGCCAGCACCATGCATTCCTCAATCAGCCGCATCGATTCCAGCCTTTCGCGGAAGGCGATGGAGGCGACATGGCCGTCCGGTCCCAGCACGATGCGCCGCTCCGGCAGATCGAGGTCGAGGGGGCTGCGCTTTTCCCGCGCGATGGTCAGCGTCTTGTAGGCGGTCCACAGGTCAGCCAGCGTTTTCTTGACCGTGGCGCTCATCTCGGCGTCAGAATGCCCGTCGAACGCCGCCTGCGCCTGGGCATAGGTGAGCCGTGCCGCCGAACGCATCACACCGCGCAGGAACTGATGCGAGCGTTTGTGCCCGTCAGGATCGAAGATCATCCGCACCGCCAGCACCGGCCGGTCCAGCCCTTCCTTGAGAGAGCATAGATCGGCGGAGAGTTCTTCCGGCAGCATCGGCACCACCCGGTCCGGAAAATAGGCGCTGTTGCCGCGCTTCAAGGCTTCCTTGTCGAGGGAAGAGCCGGGCGTGACGTAATGCGCCACATCGGCGATGGCGACCAGGATTTCATGGCCGCCATCGTCACGCGGACCGGCCCAGACCGCATCGTCATGATCGCGGGCATCCGACGGGTCAATGGTGACAAGCGGGATGGCACGCAGATCGGTGCGCCCAGCCATGGTCTTCTGATCGAGTGGCTTCGCCGTTTTGGCTTCATCCAGCGCGGCTTCCGGAAACACAGTCGGAATGCCCTGGGCATGGATGGCGATCAGGCTGATGGTGCGTGGGGAATCCATGCTGCCGATGTGCTCGACCACGCGCACGCGGGGAAAACCCGCGGCGCGGTGGCCCCCAGACCGGCCTAAGGGCTCGCACACCACCAGCTCGTTGTTTTTTGCGCCGCCGGCATCGCGCCGGTCGAGCGCATATTCGCCGCGCGCCTTGCGCTCCACCGGCATTACGCGGAAGCCTTGCGGTGTTTCCCGCAATACGCCCAGGATGCGTTCCGGCCCCGCCTCGCTCTCCAGGCGGCGGACCAATTTGGCGTCGTAATGATCGCCGCGCTGTTCGAGCCGCGCCAGGATGCGCGCGCCCTTTGCCAGCGCCGCCCCCTCCTTGGGGGGCGCCACATAAATCAGCGGCGGTTCTTCGTTGGCTTCCCAGTTCACGGGCCGCGCCATCAATTCGCCATCGCTGTCGGTGCCGGAAATTTCCACCACCGTCATCTCGGGCAATTCGCCGTGCCTGGTGAAGCCGCGCCTGGCGCGGCCGGCAATGGCGCCTTCGGCTTCCAATTCCTTCAGCAGTCGCTTGAGCAGGATGCGGTCGGAGCCTTTGAGTCCCGTCAGCCGCGCCAGGTCGCGTTTGGTGGCGCCGGGATTTTCGGCCAACAGGGCAAGCAGGCGGTCTTTATCGAGCTTTGGCGGCTGGTTCGGTTTCTTCGCCAATTATTCGCCCGCCACCGGTTCCGGCTTTCTTTTCGGCGCTGCTTTTTTTGACGTGGGCTTCTTCTCGGCCTTGGTTTCGCTTTTCGCCTTTGATTCTGTTTTAGGCGCCGGTTTCTTTTTCGCCTTCTTGCCGCCACCCTTGGCCTGACGTTCGGCGATCAGGCTTTGCGCCTGTTCCAGGGTCACCTGCATCGGATCGCTGGCTTCCGGAATGGTGGCGTTGGTGGTGCCGTCACTGACATAGGGACCATAGCGGCCCTTGAGAACCTTGATCGCCACGCCCTCCGCGCCCGCGCCCAGTTCCTTCAGCACCTGCGCACCGCGACGACTGGGCCCGCGCGCCTTTTTCTCGGCCAGTATAGTGACCGCATGATTGAGCCCGATGGTGAAGACATCTTCTGGCGATTCCAGCGAGGCATATATGCCGTCATGGGCGACATAAGGCCCGAAGCGGCCGAAATTGGCCGTGATCATCTTGCCGTCCTCGGGATGGGCGCCCACTTCGCGCGGCAGCGACAACAGCTTCACCGCCATGGCCAGGTCCACTTCGGCCGGATCGGTGCCTTTGGGCAGGCCGCTGCGCTTGGGCTTCTTGCCTTCGCCGAGCTGCACATAAGGCCCGAAGCGGCCGGAACGCAGCGTCACCTGTTCCTCGGTGCCCGGGAAAAGCCCCAATTCCTTGGGACCGGTATCGCCTTCGCCCGGCTTGGCGCCAAGCTGACGGGTGAATTTGCATTCGGGGTAATTGGTGCAGCCGACAAAGGCGCCGAAGCGGCCCAGCTTGAGGTTGAGCCTGCCGTCGGCGCAGTTGGGGCATTTGCGCGGATCGCTGCCGTCCTCAGCCGGCGGGAAGATGTGCGGGCCCAGGACATGATCGAGTTCGTCGATCACCTGGCTGATCTTGAGATCCTTGGTCTCACCGATTGCGGCGGAGAAATCCTTCCAGAAATCGCGCAGGAGCTGCTTCCAGTTGAGATCGCCGGCGGACACCTCGTCCAGCTTCTCTTCCAGGTCGGCGGTGAAATCATATTCGACATAGCGGCGGAAGAAGCTTTGCAGGAAGATGGTGACCAGGCGTCCCTTGTCCTCGGGGAAGAAGCGGCCGCGCTCCTGGCGCACATAGGCGCGGTCGCGCAAGGTGGAGAGGATGGTGGCGTAGGTGGGAGGCCGGCCGATGCCCAACTCTTCCAGCTTCCTGACCAGGCTGGCCTCGGAATAGCGCGGCGGCGGCTCGGTGAAATGCTGCGATGACTGCACATTCTCGGGCTTGGCGGCGTCCCCGGCCGTGACTTTTGGCAGGCGCGATCCGTCTTCATCGATCGCATCATCTTCGCCTTCGAGATAAAGCGTGAGGAATCCGTCGAACAAGGTCACCGTGCCGGTAGCGCGCAAGGTGATCTTCTTGTCGGCCGAAACCACGTCCACGGTGGTGCGTTCCTGCTCCGCCGATTCCATCTGGCTGGCGATGGCGCGCTTCCAGATCAGCTCATAAAGCCGGGCCGCATCGCCTTCCAGATAACGTGACATTTCTTCCGGCGTGCGCGCGAAACTGGTGGGCCGTATCGCTTCATGGGCTTCCTGGGCATTGGCGGCCCGGCTGGTATAGGCGCGCGGGCTGCCCGGCACATAGCGGGCGCCATATTTGTCCGCGATCACCGAGCGGGCCTCGCTGATGGCTTCCCCCACCATGGTGACGCCGTCGGTACGCATATAGGTGATAAGACCGGTGGTATCGCCGCCGATCTCCACGCCTTCATAAAGGCCCTGCGCAACCTGCATGGTGCGCTTGGCATTGAAGCCCAGCTTGCGTGATGCTTCCTGTTGCAGGGTCGAGGTGATGAAAGGCGGCGAGGGATTGCGCTTGACCGGTTTGGCCTCGACGCTGCCGATGGAAAATTTCTGCGCCTTGATCGCCTCGACCGCGCGGGCCGCATCCCCGGCATTGCCGAGGGAAAGCTTCTCCAGTTTCTTGCCGTCAAGCTGGACCAGCCGGGCAGGGAAGGCGCCCGCATCGGTCGCCACGTCGGCGTCGATGCTCCAATATTCCTGGGCTTTGAAGGCCTCGATCTCGGCCTCGCGCTCCACCACCAGGCGCAGCGCCACCGACTGCACCCGGCCGGCGGAGCGGGCGCCGGGCAGTTTGCGCCACAACACCGGAGACAGGGTGAAGCCCACAAGGTAATCGAGGGCGCGGCGGGCGAGATAGGCGTCCACCAGCTCTTCATGGATTTCACGGGGATGGGCCAGCGCGTCCAGGATGGCGGATTTGGTGACGGCGTTGAACACCACCCGCTCCACCGGCATCTTGCCCAGCACGTGTTTCTGGCGAAGCACTTCCAGGATATGCCAGCTGATCGCTTCGCCCTCCCGGTCCGGGTCGGTGGCCAGGATCAGCTTGTCGGCGCCTTTGACCGCGCTGGCGATGTCCTTGATTTTGGCCTGGGCGCGGGCATCCACCTCCCAGACCATGGCAAAATCTTCGTCCGGCTTGACCGAGCCGTCCTTGGACGGCAGGTCGCGGATATGGCCGAAACTGGCCAGCACCTTATAGCCTGGACCCAGATACTTATTGATGGTCTTGGCCTTGGCGGGGGATTCGACGACGAGAACGTTCATGCCGGGCTTTGAATTTCCTTGGTTTTTCCGAATGTTTATCTGGGGAGCCTCAAGTCCCTCAACAAGACCGGGCCTTTTTGGGCCGCGGCGGGGCGGGACGTTGATAGCAGCCTGACGCCCCTGTCAACGCCGCTTCCCTGCAAGGCATCTCACCACAAGTTGTTTATCAAACGGTGAAATGTAAAAATTCAACCAGGAATTGTTATCTAAGTCCGGGAATTTTCGGGCGAATTGGTTTTTCAGGCCCAGGAGACGAAATTTCCCGGATGCCGGCGGCAGCGGCCCGCCAGTTCCAGTTCCAAAAGAACCGTCAGCACGGCCGGGACGGGCGCGCCGGTCTGACGAATCAGTTCGTCCACTGCCACAGGCGTGGGGCCTAAGGCCTCCTCGATCCGTTGCCGGACCCGGTCTGCTTCCGCCTCCAGGGCAGCCTGGTCAGGGACCGAGGAAAGGGTTTCCGGTTCATCTTCGCGAAAATCATGCCCCAGGATGGGGCGCAATACCGAAAGCACGTCCTCGGCATTTTCCGTCAGCGTGGCGCCTTCGCGGATCAGCCGGTTGGTGCCGCGAGCCCGGGGATCGAGAGGCGAACCCGGCACCGCGAAGATTTCGCGACCTTGTTCCAGGGCGAAGTTGGCGGTGATCAGCGAGCCGGAGCGTTCCGCCGCCTCGACCACCACCACGCCCCGCGCGAGCCCCGAGATCAGGCGGTTGCGGCGGGGGAAATGACGCGCCTGCGGCGCTTCGGAGAGACGCATTTCGGAAAGGATCGCGCCTTCCGACCGGATGGCGTCATAGAGCTTTTCATTTTCGGGCGGATAGACGACGTCCACGCCGCCCGCCAGCACCGCCACCGTGCCGGTGGAGAGCGCGCCGTCATGCGCCGCCGCATCGATGCCGCGTGCCATGCCCGAGGCGATGGCCAAACCCGCCGCGCCCAATTCCTGCGCCAGCAGAAAGGTGAATTTGCGCGCCAGCGCCGAAGCGTTGCGGGCGCCGACAATCGCCACCATCTCGCGCTTGAGAAGCGCGGCATGGCCCAAGACCGCGATCACCGGCGGCGGCGGATCCAGCGCCGCCAGGCCTTGCGGAAAATCCGGCTCGCAGCTGGCGATCAGCTTTCCGCCCAGCCGCGTCAATCCCGTGATCTCGCGCACAATGTCTTCTTCCGGCGGCAGCGCGAAGTTCTTGCCGCCGCCGCGCGCCGCCAGCCGCGGCAATTCCGCCAGCGCGGCCTCTGCCGTGCCGAAGCGGCCGATCAGGCCTGCGAAGGTGACGGGACCGACATGCTCGGTGCGGGCCAGCCGTAGCCATTGGCGGCGTTCGCTGTCGCTAAGCGTTCGCATTTCTCTTGGAACCGATGCGGGGTTCTTTGCCGTGGATCAGGCGGCTGATGTTCTCTCGGTGCATAAAGACGATCAACGCGGCCAGTACCACGGCCAGCGGCACATAATCGCGCGCGCCAAAAAGGAAGAAATAGACCGGCGACAGAACAATCGCGATCAAGGCCGAAAGCGAGGAGATGCGCCAGATCAGGGCCGCGAGCAGCCAGGTCGCGGCCACCGCCAGCCCGGCGGGCCAGGTGAGCGCGGTCGAAACGCCGAGGAAGGTGGCGACGCCCTTGCCGCCTTTGAAGCCCAGCCAGACGGGAAAAAGATGGCCCAGCACCGCGGCCAGGGCGGCGAAGATTTCCGCCCCGGAAGGGAGAAAATAACGCGCCAGCAACACCGCAGCCCCGCCTTTGCCGGCATCGCTTATCAAGGTCGCCGCCGCCGCCCATTTCTTGCCCGTGCGCAAGACATTGGTGGCGCCAATATTGCCGGAACCGATCTTGCGCACATCGCCGGCACCCGCGAGGCGGGCGAAGAAAAGCCCGAACGGGATTGAGCCCAAAAGGTAGCCCAGCACCAGCGCGATAGGGACAGCGGCAGGTAGTGTCATGGAGGCAAGATGACAGGGATTCCAGTATGTGTCATGCCTCCCTCGCGCTTACGCGCTGGAAGAGGCGCCAGTTTTTTAGCCTCGCTTCGCTCGTCAACAAAAATTAGGCGACAGGCTTTTGCGGATTTAATCTATCCGCCCTTGGAGAACACGCATTCGCCGCCGACAAACGTCACTGCGGCGCGGCCCTGGAATTTGCGGCCTTCAAAGGCACTGTTGTGGGCGCGCGAATGCAGCATGCGGCCCTCGAGCACGAAAGGCTCAGACTCTTCGAACAGCACCAGATCGGCGGGCGCGCCTTTCGCCAGCGTTCCGGCATTGAGGCCCAGGATTCGCGCCGGGGCGGAGGTCAGTGTTTTCAGGACATGCATCAACTCGGCATGTCCGTCATGGACCAGGCTGAGCGCGGCGGGCAGAAGGGTTTCCAGGCCGACACTGCCGAACGCCGCGGCGCCGAAAGGCAGCCGCTTGGTGTCCGCGCCCTGGGGCTCATGGCTGGAGACGATCACGTCGATCACCCCGGACGCCACGCCCTCCACCATGGCGGCGCGGTCGGCTTCGGAGCGCAATGGCGGCTTGACCTTGCGGAAGGTGTAATAGGAACCGACATCGAGTTCGTTCAGCATCAGATGATGGGCCGAGACGCCGCAGGTGATGGGAAGCCCGCGCATCTTGGCGGCGGCAATGGCGGCCAGGCTGGCGCGGGTGGAAATCTGGCCGAAGTGATAGCGTGCGCCCGTCAGTTCGACCAAACGGATGTCGCGCTCGACAATGATGGCTTCCGCCAGCGCCGGGGCGGCGGGAAGCCCCATGCGGGTGGCGAATTCGCCTTCCGTCATGGTGGCGTTTTCGCTGAGATCGGGATCCTCGGCATGACCCAGCACCAGGGCGCCGAAGGTGGCGGCATACGCCAGCGCACGCCGCATCACCCGCGCATTGCCGACGGTGCGGTCGCCGTCGGAAAAGGCCACCGCGCCCGCCTCTTTCAGAAGGCCCATTTCGGTCATCACCTGGCCCTCAAGCCGGCGGGTCAAGGCTGCCACAGGGGCGACCCGCACCTTGGCGGTGGCGGCGGCGCGGCGCTTGATGAAATCCACCAGCGAAGGTTCGTCGATCACCGGATCGGTGTTGGGCATGGTGACGATGGTGGTGACGCCGCCGGCCGCCGCCGCCTCGCTGGCCGATTGCAGGGTCTCGCGATGTTCGCTGCCCGGTTCCCCGGTGAAGACCCGGCAATCGATCAGGCCCGGCGCCAGGACCAGGCCGCGGCAGTTGACGATCTCCGGATCATGCTCATCGGCATCGTTGAACAGGCGCGGACCGACATCGGCGATCTTGCCGTTTTCCACCAGCAGGCCGCCCTTGACGTCCAGGCCGGAGGCCGGATCGATCAGCCGCGCATTGCGGAAAGCGATGCGTCCACCTTTCATGGCATGCCTCGTGAAAGTGCATCGAGAACAGCCATGCGGATCGCCACCCCCATCTCGACCTGCTCGGAGATCAGGCTCACATCCAGGTCGTCGGCGATATCGGAGGCGATTTCCACGCCGCGGTTCATCGGGCCGGGATGCATCACCAGCGCGCCGGGCTTGGCGCAGCCAAGCTTCTCGCGGTCCAGGCCGTAGAAGCGGAAATATTCGCGCGAGGAGGGGACGAAGGCCCCCGTCATGCGCTCCAGTTGCAGACGCAGCATCATCACAATATCCACGCCCTCAAGCCCGGTCTTCATGTCGGTGAATATCTCCACCCCAAAGCGCTCGGCCTCGGCGGGCAACAGGGTGAGCGGCGCAATCAACCGGACGCGGGCTCCCATCATGGAGAGCAGCCGGATGTTGGAACGCGCCACCCGCGAATGCAGAATGTCGCCGCAGATCGCCACCGTGAGATTGTGGAAGGGATTTTGCCCATTCTTGGGCCGCCGGCGCCGGATGGTGAGCGCATCCAGCAAGGCCTGGGTGGGATGTTCATGCTGACCATCCCCCGCATTGACGACGCTGCAATCGAGCTTGCGGGAAAGCAGTTCCGCGGCGCCGCTGTCATGATGGCGCACCACCAATATGTCGGGCCGCATGGCGTTCAGGGTGGCGGCGGTGTCGATCAGGGTCTCGCCCTTGGAGACGGAAGAGGTCTTCACGCTCATGTTGAGCACATCGGCGCCCATCCGCTTGCCCGCCAGTTCGAACGAACTTTGCGTGCGAGTGGAGGCCTCGAAGAAAAGATTGATCAGGGTGCGGCCCTTGAGCAGGGCGGTCTTTTTCTCCGGCGCGCGGTTGAGTGCGGCGTAAGTCTCGGCCAGATCGAGGAGCCCAGTGACTTCGCCGGCGGAAAGGCCTTCGATCCCCAGCAGATGGCCGGACTTGAGGATCGGTGCGGCGGACGCAGATGTCATTAAAGCGGGCCTTATAGACGGGCGCGCCGCCCTGGACAAGCGGGCGCTATCATCTCGGTTAAGCAATCTCTTCCAGAGATTTACCCGCCGGCTCGGGCAGGAAAAGCACCGCCAGCATGGTCAGGGGAATTGTGCACAGGAGGAGTTGCACGGATGGCGCATGGGCGTGAAAACGGTCATAGAGCCGGCCTTCCAGCAACAGGCTCAAGGCGCCCGCGCCGATGCTGACCAGATAGCGCAGCCCCGAAACCGTGGCGCGGTAGCGGGTGGGAACAATCTCGATGGCGAAACCCGCAATCAAGGCGTCACCGCAAAGAAAACCGAAAAAGGCCAGCGACCAGAGCGGCCCCAGATACCAGCCCCTGATCCCGCTATAGAAGAGCGCGAAGGCGAGGCCGCCGCAGGCGGCGACGGCAGCGATGGTGATTTTCCGTCCCAGCCGGTCCGAAAGCCTGCCCGCCCGGATCGCCAGCCCAAGACCGACCAACCCGCCGGGGATGAACACCAGATTGACCTGAAGCGGCGTGTAATGAATCACGCTCTGCAGATAGGCGGAGGAGAGAAAGGCCGCCGGCGCGGTGGCGAAGCCGAAACCGGCGGCCGCGATCATCATGACAAGAAGCCGCCAGGGATGCTGGTGCACAAGCTCACGCAACAGTTCCAGCCCTTCGGCCATCTTTGAGCGGGCCTTCTCGTTTTCCTCCTGGGCGGCGAAGCGCCTTGTTTCGGGCAGGTTGCGCCTGAGGAACGCCACCAGGAAGAGCGGTACCGCGCCGATCACATAAAGCCCGCGCCAGCCAAAGGGCAGGATATTGACCGCGAGGAAAGCCAGCGAGGCGAAGCCCGCGCCCAGATAATCCAGCGCCGCAAGCGTGCCATTGGCCCAGCCGCGCGCCTTGGCCGCCATTTCCTCGGCGATCACCACAAAGCAAAGCATCTCCTCGGAATAGCCGAAGATGCGGGTGAGAAGCTGGGCGCCCACAAATTGCGGATAATCGCCGCTGAAGGCGGTCAGGAGGGTGAACACCGCCTGGCCGAAGATGGTGAAAAGGAGCAGGCGCCGCCGTCCAACCAGATCGGCCGAGGCGCTGATCAAAAGCGCCACAATCGCCGCCGTGCGGAAGATGGAAAGAGTCGGCGCGAGCTGGTTTTCGGGAATGTGCAGGCCGGCCTGGATCTGCGGCGTCGCCAGGCCATAGACCTTCATGTCATAGCCGGCGAACAGGGCGGCCGCACCCACCAGCAGGAAGATTTTCTCCTGCCGCCAGGCCATCGCCACCGGCGGCCTCAATCCCGGCGGCAACCAGGCAAAGCGCGCCGGCCCAGAATCGTCCCTCATCGCA
>CAZEFQ010000135.1:0-2561 GCA_964511505.1 uncultured Rhizobium sp. | reverse complement strand
GCGGGTCATCAGCTTTGCGTCCTGCCTTTGCGGGTGCGCACGATCATCTTGGTGGTGCGCTTGTTGGTGCGGGTTTTGGCGCCCTTGGTGGGCTTGCCCCAGGGCGTGACCGGATGACGCCCGCCTTTGGTGCGGCCTTCGCCGCCGCCATGGGGATGGTCGATGGGGTTCATCGCGGTGCCGCGCACATGGGGGCGCTTGCCCTTCCACACATTGCGGCCGGCCTTGGAGATGATCTCGTTCATGTGATCGGGATTGGAGACCGCGCCCACCGTGGCCATGCAGGTCAACGGGATCTTGCGCACTTCCGAGGAATTGAGGCGAACCAGGGCGTAACCCGCGTCGCGGCCCAGATACTGGGCGTAAGTGCCGGCGGAACGCGCCACCTGGCCGCCCTTGCCCGGCTTCATCTCGATATTGTGAACGATGGTGCCAACCGGCATCGCGCCCAAGGGCATGGCATTGCCCGGCTTCACGTCCACGCGCTCGCCGGAGACCACGGTGTCACCCACCGCCAGACGCTGCGGCGCCAGGATGTAGGACTGTTCGCCGTCCTTGTATTTGATCAAGGCGATGAAGCTGGTGCGGTTGGGATCATATTCCAGCCGCTCCACCACTGCTTCCTGGTTGAATTTACGGCGCTTGAAATCGATCAGCCGGTAACGCTGCTTGTGGCCGCCACCCTGATAGCGCACCACAATGCGGCCGGTATTGTTGCGGCCGCCTTTGGAATGCTTGCCCTCGGTGAGCGACTTGACCGGATCGCCCTTGTGCAGGCCGGACTTGTCCACCAGCACCAGCTGACGCTGGCCGGGGGTTGCGGGTTTATATTGTTTCAGCGCCATGGCTTAGAGACCCGTTGTGATGTCGATCTGGTGGCCCTCTTCCAGGGTCACGATCGCCTTCTTGAAATCGCTGCGCGTGTAACGCTTGCCGCGGGCGAATTTGCGCTTGCCCTTGACGACAACCGTGTTGACCGACTTGACCTTGACCTTGAAGAGGTCGCTGATCGCCTTGGCGATGGCCGGCTTGGTGGCGTCCAGCGTGACCCGGAACACGACCTGGTTGGCCTCGGTCAGGCGGGTGGCCTTTTCCGTGATCACCGGCGAAAGGATGACGTCGTAGTTGATGCTCATGCCAGCCTCGCTTCAATCGCTTTGACCGCGGCGGTGGTCAGCACCAGCTTGTCGCTTCTCATGATGTCATAGACATTGATCCCGGAGACGGTGAGCAGCGAAACCTCCGCCAGGTTGCGCGCCGAAAGCTCGAAATTCCTGTCGAACGCGCCGTCCACCACCAAGGCGCGGCCGAGCTTCATCTTGCCGAACTGCTCGGCCAATGCGCCGGTCTTGATCTCCTTCGACTTGGCCTCGTCCAGGATGACGATGGCGCCGTCCTTGGCCTTGGCCGAAAGCGCGTGACGCAAACCCAGCGCCTTCACCTTCTTGGGCAGGTCGAATTCATGGCTGTGCGACACCGGGCCCATCGCCTTGGCGCCGCCCACGAACAAGGGGGCCGAACGCGCGCCATGGCGGGCCTGGCCGGTGCCCTTCTGCTTGTACATCTTCTTCTTGGTGCGATCGACTTCGGCGCGGGTCAGCACCTTGTGCTGCCCGGAACGGCGCTTGGCCAGCTGCCAGACCACCACGCGCTGGATCAGGTCGGCGCGGGGCTCAAGCCCGAAAATCGCGTCGTTCAACTCCACATCGCCGGCGGTTTTGTTGTCGAGATTGAGGACCTTGGTTTTCATCTTCAGCCCTCTGCTTTCTGCTCGGCAGCCGGCCTGGCGTCACGCTTTTTCACCGACGCCGGTTCGGGCACGCCCTTGTGCGGCTTCTTGACCGCGTCGCGCACCATCACCCAGCCGCCCTTGGAGCCGGGCACGGCACCGCGCAGCATGATCAGGCCGCGTTCGACATCAACCTTGGCGACTTCCAGATTCTGGGTGGTGACATTGTCCACACCATAATGGCCGTGCATCTTCTTGTTCTTGAAGGTCTTGCCGGGATCCTGGCGGCCGCCGGTGCCGCCGAGGGAGCGGTGGCTGATCGACACGCCGTGGCTGGCTTCAAGCCCGCGGAAATTCCAGCGCTTCATGGCGCCGGTGAAGCCGCGACCCTTGGTGACGCCCTGGACATCGACCAACTGGCCAACCACGAAATGATCAGCCTGAAGCTGATCGCCCACTTCCAGCATGCTGTCGGCATCGACCCGGAACTCCGCCACCTTGCGGCGGGGCTCGATCTCGGCCTTGGCGAACTGGCCGCGTTCGGCCTTGCTGGCATTTTTGGGCTTGGCGAAACCCGAACCGAGCTGGACGGCGACATAGCCGTCCTTCTCCTTGCTGCGGGTGCCGAGGACGGCGCAGCCGTCCAGCTTGAGGACGGTGACCGGAACATGGGTGCCGTCTGCCAAGACCAGACGGGTCATGCCCAGCTTCTGCGTGATGACGCCTGTGCGCACCTGACGCTCCCTTACAACTTGATCTCGACATCCACGCCGGCGGCAAGGTCGAGCTTCATCAGCGCGTCCACCGTTTGCGGCGTGGGATCGATAATGTC
>CAZEFQ010000134.1:0-8846 GCA_964511505.1 uncultured Rhizobium sp. | reverse complement strand
CATTGCGCAGCAAGGGCCTGGTGTCGCGCTTCTTCACCCGCGCGAGAAGCACGCCGACCGGCGCGTTCAACCAGACGGTGAGAGCATTTTGTTTCATCGCCTCTCTTGTCTGAGGATCCATGAAGGCGCCCCCTCCCGTCGCCAGCACATGCGGCGGTTCGGTGAGGAGGCGGGCGATCACCCGCCTTTCGCCGTCCCGGAAATAGGGCTCGCCGAATTTTTCGAAGATTTCCGATACGGTCAGGCCGGCTGCCGCCTCGATCTCATGATCGGCGTCACGGAACGGCACCTCGAGCCGCGCCGCCAGGCGCCGGCCGAGCGAGGTCTTGCCGGCTCCCATCATGCCCACCAGGGCCACTGTTTTCTTCAAACTCATCGTCATCGGATACACGAAAGCGTCAGCCAAGTCATGTTCAGGACGGTCTACCGCCCATGCTACAAAAGCATCATGAGTCCTGGACGAAAAAGCTCCGATGCGGGCCTGATCGAAGCCTTTCTGGAGATGATGAGCGCGGAGCGGGGGGCGGGGATCAACACGCTTGCCGCCTATCGCCGCGATCTTCTGGATTTTGCTTCTGGAGCGAAAAAGGGGCTTGCCGGTGCCGGGCGGGAGGAGGTCAAGAGCTTCCTGGCGCGCCTTTCGGCGAGCGGCATCGCCCAATCGTCCCAGGCGCGCAAGCTTTCCGCCTTGCGCCAATTCTATGGCTTTCTTTTCAGCGAAGAGCTGCGTTCCGACAATCCCACCGAGGCGGTGGATGCGCCCAAAAGCCGCCGGCCCTTGCCCAAGATTCTGTCCGCTTCCGACATGGAGGCGATGCTGGGCGCCGCCGGGACTGAGGCGGAGAAGAATGCCGAAGGCAAACGCCTGCTCGCCATCGTGGAGATGCTTTATGCCGGAGGCTTGCGCGTCTCGGAACTGGCGGGCCTGCCGCTTGCCAGCGTGAAGGGCAAGGAGAATTTCGTGCTGGTGCGCGGCAAGGGCAACAAGGAAAGGCTGGCGCCGCTCAATCCGTCGGCGCGTGCCGCGATCAAGGCCTATCTCGAGGTGCGCGGCGAATTCCTGCCCAAGGATGCGGCCCGCGCCGAGCGCTATCTGTTCTGTTCGCGCGGAGCCCACGGTTTTTTGACCCGCCAGCGCTTGCATCAGCTGCTCAAGAGCCTGGCGCTGAAAGCGGGGCTCGATCCCGCCAAGGTCTCGCCGCATGTGTTGCGTCACGCCTTCGCCACCCATCTGGTGGAAGGGGGTGCGGATTTGCGCAGCGTGCAGAGTCTGCTGGGACATGCCGACATCGCCACCACCGAAATCTACACCCATGTGGCGCGCGACCGGCTCAAGCGGGTGGTGGAGAAAGCCCATCCGTTGGGAAGGCCGCCTTCAGGAAAGCTGTCTGGAGGAAAGCTCAGGAAAGGCTGAAGCGAAATCTTAACGGCCGAGTGTTCCAAATCTGGCCCTATTTTCTTTTCGCACGCCGATATGGCACGTTCCGGTCCGTTTCTCTGAATCACCTACTCCCTGACTTTCCGGGTCCGACATGCATTATCTGGAATTCGAGCGTCCCATTGCCGATTTGGAGGGCAAGATCGTCGAGCTGAAAAAGCTTGGCCAGGACGATCCCAATCTCGACATCGCCGGCGAAGTGGCAAGGCTCACCAGTCGCGCCGGCCAGATGGTGCGCGAGACCTATGCCAGCCTCACGCCCTGGCAGAAGGTGCAGGTGGCGCGCCATCCCGAGCGGCCCCATTTCCTGGATTACGCCAAGGCCCTGTTCGACGATTTCACGCTTCTTTCCGGCGACCGCAAATTCGCCGACGACCAGGCGGTGCTGGCGGGCCTGGCGCGGTTTCGCGGCCGCGCGGTTGCGTTTCTCGGCCAGGAACGCGGCAATGACACGAACACCCGCCTCAAGCACAATTTCGGCATGGCGATGCCGGAAGGCTATCGCAAGGCGGTGCGGCTGTTCGAGCTGGCCGGGCGTTTCGGCCTGCCGGTGCTTTCCTTTGTCGATACCTCCGGCGCCTTCCCCGGGATCACCGCCGAGGAGCGCGGCCAGGCCGAAGCCATTGCCCGTTCGATAGACGCGGGGTTGTCCCTCAAGGCTCCGTTCATCGCCACCGTGATCGGGGAGGGCGGCTCGGGCGGCGCCATCGCCATCGCCGCCGCCAATCGCGTCTACATGCTGGAGCACGCGGTCTATTCGGTGATCTCGCCGGAAGGCGCGGCGTCCATTCTTTGGCGCAGCGCGGAGAAGGCCCAGGAAGCCGCCACCGCGCTCAAGATCACGGCCCAGGATTTGAAGCAGCTGAAACTGATCGACGCCATCATTCCCGAGCCGGAGGGCGGGGCGCATCGTGGAGCAGGCCAGACCATCCAGGCGGTGGCGGATCAGATCGCGGCGGGACTGTCCGAGTTGGAAAATATCAGCGGCGAGCAGTTGGTAAAGGCGAGGCGGGAGAAGTATCTGGCGATGGGGCGAAGCCTGTAAGCCATGCCCACGGCATGGCTTGAAATTGATCCGGTGGATCAATTTCAAGGCGGAGCGCCCCGAGCTTGGGCGAGGGGCAGCTGTAAACCGCGCTTCGCGCGGTTTCGATTTGATCCAGTGGATCAAAGCGAAGCGAACGACGCCCGAGGCTTGGGCCGAGGGCCGGACGCAAACACCAAATAAATGGATTGGTGTTTATTTCGCGTTGCTCAGGCTTAACGAGGAGACCCAGCCCTTGTTGCCGACCTCGTCGCTCACTTCCCACCACACGCCGTCCTTCTGGCCGGTGGGATAGAGGATCGTGCCCGGATCGATCGGCTTTAGGACTTTTGCTTTCTCATTGGCCGCCACGCGCATTACGCCTGGCCGCGAAACCGTCACGGTCTGGGCCGGCGCATCGCTCTTGGCGTCCGGCGACAATCCACCCAGGTCGTTCACCAGCTTGCTGTAGGCGTCGATATAGGCCAAGACCAACACTTGGCCGATTTCGGTGTTCTGGTAGTTGGAGATGCCGGCGCCGCCAAAGCCGCCCCAGCCGCCCCAGCCGCCGCCGAAACCGATGCCGAGATCGGTCTTGGAGCCATGGCCTTCCTCCATCGCCTGCTGTTCGGAAGTGCGCACATTGGTGACGGTCAACACCACATCGGCGGTCTTGGAAGAGATGTTGATGCTGGAGACCAGCGCGCCCACGCCGCCGCCGATAAAGCCGCCCAGGATGCCGCCGACATTGGTGCGGCTGGCGTTGCCGTTCTTGTTCACGATGTCGGGCACCAGGATGTAGTCCGCGGCCCGGATCTGGCCGCCGCCGATATTGGAGCCTTGCTGCAACTGGCCGCCGCCCGCCAGCGCGCGCTCCTGCTGCGCCATCTGGAAGCCCGCGCCGCGATCCACCAGGGTGAAGCAGCCGGATTTCTGCACAAAAACCTTGAGCAGGGCTTCGGGTGATTCGATGCCCAGCGCCGTCCACCAATTCTGCTGGGGCTGGTTGACCGCGAGCGCGCCCAGCTTGTGGGTGCAGGTGGGAATCTCCGCCTGTTTCTGCTCGGTCTTTTCGCGGATGGAGGTCTGGGCGAAAGCCGGTGTGCTGAGAGAGGTGGAAGCAAGAGCCAACGCCGCCGTCAGGGCAGCATAATTTCCCAAACGCATGACAACCCCCGTTAGAATTGGTCGGCGGAGGGTAGCTTATCGGCGAAAAACCGCAATAATCTTGGTGCGCTTATGCACGGAAACCCGGGCCCCCGTCCGGCAGCGCCTTGGCGGATTTGACGATTTGGCGACATCGGGGCGCCATGCTCGCGCCTGCCGGGCTCGTGTTGCTCGCTAAAAAAAGCGTCACCACCAACCCCGGATTTTGAACCAAATGATGGGAATGATCGTCGAGAGGATGATGAGGCCAAGCCCGAACTCATAACCGTAAGCCCAGGAATATTCCGGCATATTGTGGAAATTCATCCCATACATGCTGGCGAAGAATGTGGGGGGAATGCCCACCACCGAGGCGATGGTCAAAACCTTGAAAAGGTCGTTCTGCTCGGTGTTGATGAAGCCCAGCGCGGCGTCGAGCAGGAACTGGATCTTGTCGGTCAGGTGCACCTCATAGTCGTTGAGGGATTGCACGTCCTTTCCCGCCATTTTGAGCCGCGCCTTGACCGGCGGCTCCAGCCAGTCGTCGCCATGCTCGGTGACGAAAGGCACCGCCCGCTCCAGCACCAGAAGCGTATCGCGCACATGGGAAAGACGTTCGCCCATGTCGCCGAGTTCGACCAGGACTGCGCGCAGCATGCGGTTGGTGCGGCTGATATTGCGGCGGGCACGCTGCATCTCTTTGTGGAAAATACGCTTGGATATCTCCAGGCTCTCCGCGCGCAGCTCTTCCAGCCGGTCGGCGCCATAATCCACCAGCGCCTCCAGAATGACCAGGAAGATGTCCGGCGCCGCGCGCGGACGGCGTTTCACCCGCTGGCTGACGGCCTCGAAGGTATGCAGCCGGGCAAAACGGATGGTGACCAGAACCTCCTTGGTGAGCACAAAACCCAGCGGCGAAGTGACATCGTCCTCCCCGTCATAATGCGGTGTCACCGGCACCGAAAGGGTGAAGGTGCCGTCCTCATATTGCAGCCGGCTGGAGAACTCGATCTCCTCCAATTGCTCGCGCGGCGGAATATAGAGGCGGTAATCGTCGCAAGCCTTGTCGATCTCCTCCTTGGTGGGATTGAAAAGGTCGATCCAGACCGGGTTGTCGTCGGACGGATAGGCGGTGCGCATGGAGCGATTCCCGGAAAAGCCGGTCCAGTAACGCGCGAATCCACGAAAAAGTGCAACGGACATGAGGCTCAAAACGGAGCATCGGCCCGGAGCGCACAGCGGCAGCGTATGCGCGCGGCGGCGATTCGGCGACCGCGTTGCCTATGCTGACGCTCGGCAACTTCCGGCAGGCCGTGCGACCGTCAGACAAGCGCTCCGTGGCAGTGCTTGTATTTCTTGCCCGAACCGCAAGGACAGGCCGCGTTGCGCGAGGTCTTGTTCCAGGTGGCCGGGTTGTTGGGGTCTGCGGGCCCGGCCGCGGCCTCCCGGCTGGCCGATGCGAATTCGTCTTCACCGGTCAGGGGATCGATGTGGGAGGCTTGCATGGCGGGGAGGGGGCGCGGCTCCAGCGCCGGCGGCGGAGCCCCCGTCTGGATCTGCACCTGCATCACCTGCTGGATCACGTCGGAGCGCAGCTTGGCCAACAGGCCTTCGAACAGCTCGAAAGCCTCGCTCTTGTATTCGTTGAGCGGATCGCGCTGGCCATAGCCGCGCAGGCCCACATATTGGCGCAGGTGATCGAGATTGACGATGTGTTCGCGCCAATTGTGGTCCAGGGTCTGGAGCAGGATTGCCTTTTCCACATAGCGCATGATCTCGGGGCCGTATTCGGCATTGCGGGCCTCGGCGCGCGCCTCCACCGCTTTCAAGATGCGTTCGCGCACCTCTTCGTCGGCGATGCCTTCTTCCTTGGTCCAATCCAGCACCGGCAATTCCACGCCGAAGATGCGGTTCACTTCATCGTGCAGGCCTTGCGCGTCCCACTGCTCGGCATAGGCCTTTTCCGGGATATGGCGGGTTACCAGCGAATCCACCACCTCTTCGCGGAAATCGGCGATCTCGTCGGAGACATCGTCGGCCGACATGATCTGCTTTCTCTGCTCGAAGATCACCTTGCGCTGGTCGTTGAGCACATTGTCGTATTTGAGGATCTGCTTGCGCATCTCGAAATTGCGCGCTTCCACCTTTTGCTGGGCCTTTTCCAGGGCCTTGTTGACCCAGGGATGGATGATGGCCTCGCCCGGCTCCAGGCCCAGGCGCTGCAGGATGCCGTCCATGCGCTCCGAGCCGAAGATGCGCATGAGGTCGTCTTGCAGGGAGAGGAAGAATTTCGACGCGCCGGGATCGCCCTGGCGGCCTGAGCGGCCGCGCAGCTGGTTGTCGATGCGCCGGCTTTCGTGCCGCTCGGTGCCGATCACATAGAGTCCGCCGGCCTTGAGGGCCATTTCCTTGTTGGCGGCGACTTCGGCCTTGATGCGCGCGATCTCGCGCTGGCGGCCTTCCTCGTCGGTGATGCCTTCCAGCTCGTTTTTGATCCGCATGTCGGCATTGCCGCCCAGCTGGATGTCGGTGCCGCGGCCGGCCATGTTGGTGGCGATGGTGACCGCGCCGGGCACACCCGCCTGGGCCACGATCATCGCTTCCTGCTCGTGATAGCGGGCATTGAGCACATTGTGCTTGATCTTGTGCTTCTTCATCAGGTCGGAGAGGTGCTCGGATTTCTCGATCGAGGTGGTGCCCACCAAGACCGGCTGCTCCCGCTTGAGGCAGTCTTCCACCAGCTTGATGATCGCCTCGTTCTTCTCATCGGCGGTGCGATAGACTTCGTCGTCGTGATCGATGCGGGTGACAGGCAGGTTGGTGGGAATGTCGCGGACATCGAGTTTGTAGATGTCCATGAACTCGGCGGCTTCGGTCAGCGCCGTGCCGGTCATGCCCGCCAGCTTGTCATAGAGGCGGAAATAATTCTGGAAGGTGATGGAGGCCAGCGTCACATTCTCGGCCTGGACCTCGACCTGCTCCTTGGCCTCCAGGGCCTGGTGCAGGCCCTCGGAATAGCGGCGGCCTTCCATCATCCGGCCGGTGAATTCGTCGATGATGATCACCTGGCCGTTCTTGACGATGTAGTCCTTGTCGCGCTGGAAGAGGGCATGCGCCTTCAAGGCCTGGTTGACGTGATGCACGATGGTGATGTTGTCGGTGTCGTACAGGTCGCCATGGTCCAGGAGCCCGGCGCCGCGCAACAGCTGTGCCATATGCTCATTGCCGCTTTCGGTGAGCGTCACCTGGCGGTTCTTTTCGTCCACCTCGTAATCGCCGTCGGCCTCACCATCCTTCTGGCCTTCCTTCTTCTTGCCCGGCGTCAGGTTGGTCATCAGCGCGTCCACCGCGCGATAGGTCTCGGTGCGGTCCTCGGTGGGGCCGGAAATGATCAGGGGCGTGCGCGCCTCGTCGATCAGGATGGAGTCGACTTCATCAACGATCGCGAAGGCATGGCCGCGCTGGGTCCTCGCGTTCAACGTGTATTTCATGTTGTCGCGCAGATAGTCGAAACCGTATTCGTTATTGGTGCCATAGGTGATGTCGCAGGCGTAGTTCTCGCGCCGCTGGTCGTCGGTCAGGCCGTGCACGATGCAGCCCACGCTCATCCCTAAGAAACGGTAGATCTGGCCCATCCATTCGCTGTCGCGCTTGGCCAGATAGTCGTTGACCGTCACCACATGGACGCCTTCGCCAGCGAGCGCATTGAGATAGACGGGAAGGGTGGCCACCAGGGTCTTGCCTTCGCCGGTCTTCATTTCGGCGATATGGCCTTCATGCAGCACCATGCCGCCCACCAGCTGGACGTCGAAATGGCGCTGCCCCAGGGTGCGCTTGGCGGCCTCCCGCACCACCGCGAAGGCCTCGGGCAAGAGGTCGTCCAGGCTTTCGTCCTTGCCGAGGCGTTCGCGGAAGGCCGGAGTCATGGCCTTGAGTTCCTCATCGCTCATGGCGGCGAAGCGGGATTCCAGGTCATTGATTTTGGCAACGACCGCCCATAAGGGCTTGATCTTGCGTTCGTTGGCCGAACCGAAGAGCTGTTTGGCCAGCCCGCTGAAACCCAGCATGAAAACCTCTAAATCGGGAAACCGGCCGCTATTGGCTTAGCAGCCGCCGGGGGAGACATAAGAATGCCCCTCAGCCATGTCAAATTCCGGCTTCTGCCATGACGGTCCGGTAATCCGTGCCGTGCCTCGGGGCTTGCCAAACCGGCATTTTCCCCGATGATCCCGGCGCCCAGGGATTGAGCAAGAAATCAAACAAGCTGGGGCTGGGAACATGCCAAAAGCCAAAGAGGCCGTGCTGAAGCCGGTGCCGGGGCCGCATACTTCACCTTTGGCGCCACAGCGTTTTGCCGTCCTGCCGCCCCTGGCAGGAGTCCGTCTGGCCACCGGAGAGGCCGGGGTCCGCTACAAAGACCGCACCGACGTCCTCCTGGCCGTGCTGGCGCCGGGGACCCAAGTGGCCGGGGTCTTCACCCGGTCCAAGACCGCCTCGGCCCCCGTGGAATGGTGCCGGACCCAGGCGAAACAAGGCGGCGCCCGCGCCCTGGTTGTTAACAGTGGTAACGCCAATGCCTTTACCGGCCAGGCCGGTCAGACCGGGGTGCGCACCGTGGCCGAGGCCACCGCGGCCACGGTCGGCTGCAAGGCGGCCGAAGTCTTCATGGCCTCGACCGGCGTAATCGGCGAGCCGCTGCCCGCCGAAAAGATCACCCGCATCCTCGGGAAGGTTTCCGAAGAACTTTCCGCCTCGGGCTGGCGGGCCGCCGCCGAGGCCATCAAGACCACCGACACTTAACCGAAACTGGCGCCGGCCACGGCCATGATCGATGGCACCAAAGTGACCATCAACGGCATCGCCAAGGGCTCGGGGATGATCGCGCCCGACATGGCGACCATGCTGGCCTTTGTCTTCACCGATGCGACCCTTCCCGCCGCCGTGCTGCAGGAATGCCTGGCGGCCGGCGTGGGACCGTCCTTCAATTCCATCACCGTGGATTCCGACACCTCGACCAGCGACACGCTTCTGTTGTTTGCGACCGGCAAGGGCGCCAGGCATCCCGCCATTGCCAAGGCGGCCGACAAGCGGCTGACCGATTTCCGCCGGGCCCTGGACAGGCTCCTGCTCGATCTTGCCCTGATGGTGGTCAAGGATGGCGAAGGGGCTGAGAAGCTGATCCGTATCGATGTCGCGGGCGCCGAATCCAACGACTCCGCCCGGCGCATTGCGCTCGCC